>CALMKY010000417.1 GCA_937867195.1 uncultured Saprospiraceae bacterium
GGCGGCCATTTCCGGAATCCTGGGAGCTAAGATTTTTGCCTTGTTTGAAGGAGCGCAGTCCTGGTCATCTTTCATCAAAGATCCGGTCCATGCTTTTTTATCGGGGAGTGGCTTGGCTATTTATGGTGGCCTCATTATTGCTTTTATTACCGTGTATTATTATGTTTGGAAGCGCGGCATTAAACCGATCCATGTCATGGATGCCGTGGCACCTGCCCTGATCGTTGGTTATGCTGTAGGGAGATTGGGTTGTCAGTTTTCCGGTGATGGTGACTGGGGTATCGTCAACACAGCAGCCAAACCATCCTGGTTTATTTTCCCTCAATCCTGGTGGGCATATACTTACCCTCACAATATTTTAAATGACGGTGCACCCATACCCGGATGTATTGTGAAACATTGTATGCAATTAAGTCAACCAGTATTCCCGACTCCCTTATATGAATCTATACTGGCGTTTATCATATTGGGTATTCTTTGGTATTTAAGAAAGAGAATTTCCATACCGGGTATGTTGTTTTTTATCTATTGCATTTTAAATGGTATCGAACGGTTCTTTATCGAAAAAATCAGGGTCAATGAAAAAATTAATTTTGCCGGTGTATCCTTTACGCAGGCAGAGCTCATCGCTGTACTGGTATTCCTTTTGGGAGTTTTTGGAGCCTGGTTTGTATGGAATCGAAATAAAAAATCTGAAAGCATCATTACGGAAAACCCATCTTGACTCCTAGAGAATTTTATCGACAATGGGCAAACGAAAAGACAACACTGCCCATTTTCTTACAACCCTGGTGGCTCGATGCAGTATGTCCTGACGGCACCTGGGATATTGCGATCGTACAAAACAAAGATCAAAAATTAATAGCAGCATTACCATTCTACCGATTTAATAAAAAAGGGATCGATGTCATCGGCATGCCTTTCCTGACTCCCTATATGGGAATCTATATTGATTATCCAGCGGGTCAAAAACTCACGACTCGCAATGATTATGAAAAAGAATTAATCGATCAACTTACCGCACAAATTCCACGTGTTACCTATTTCCAACAAAAATTCTTTCCACCCTTCCAGTACGGTTTACCTTTTTTTTGGAAAGGATATAGATTGGACTGGAGATATACGTATTATTTATCATTGCAAAAATCAAAAGAAGAACTCTGGGATATGATGGAAGGAAGTGCAAGGACACAATATCAAAAAACCAGTAAAATAGTATCGGTCGAGAAGTCCGATGATACCGGGACTCTTTATCGATTGGTCAACATGACTTTTAATAAGCAGGGTTTAAAAACTCCTTATTCACTTTTGCAATTTGACAGATTATATAATGCAGTAAAAGCCCATTCTTCCGGTCAGATTTATCTGGCTAGAATAAATGATTCAAAACAGGCTGTTGCCGGTATGTTTATGGTAAAAGATCAGGATAGAGTATATAATCTGGTATTGGGAAGAGACCATGTCCAGGATCCCGGTGGGAGTATTCACGGCATATTGTGGACATGCATTCAGGAACATTTATCTACACACAATATATTTGATTTTGAAGGCAGTATGCTCGAGGGGCCTGAACGTATGTTTAGATCCTTTGGCAGTGAAAGAATTCCGGTCTTACAAGTGACCAAGTATAAAAGCAGATGGTGGAAAGCGATGTTTGCCCTGATTGGTAAATAAACAAAATGGTTGTTTGATCCTGGTTAACGAATGATTTTCACGCAGAGATATTTCAAACTAATGGAAATATCAAAATGTATTGATTTAAGCAAAACAGAACGATCACAATTTTCATAAACAATACAGAGGCCTTGGCACTATCTTTGCCGCAATATATTTTTTCATGTTCACTAAAGACAGCGTACTGCAAAAAATGGCTCTTTTGATTGAAGCGAATCGAGTCAAAATCAAAAGCATTAATTCAACCGATATGGAATCCGCCGATGCATCCGATCTTGCTTTGTACGAGCGTCTCAAAATTGATGATAAAAAAATAGATGAAATGATCCGGTCCCTCAAAGAGGTAGAACACCATCCGGAGCCATTAAACAAAGAACGATATCGATACACGCATCCGAATGGCATGACGGTCGTAAACCGAACAGCACCTTTTGGTACGATTTTAATTATATACGAATCCCGGCCCGATGTCACCATCGAAGCTGCCGCCATTGCTTTTAAAACAGGTAATAAAATATTATTGAAAGGTGGAAAAGAAGCCAGGAATTCCAATTTATTGCTGGTAAATCTATGGCATCAGGCTTTGAAAGAAAATGGTTTTGATGAAAACCTGATTCAATATCTTGATTACACGCGGGAACAAACAACCGACTTACTTAAAAATTCAGCGAAGAATATAGATCTGGTCGTACCTCGGGGTGGCGATTCATTAATAGCAATGGTCAAGTCCTTATCCTCAGCACCGGTCCTCATCAGTGGCCGCGGTAATAATTTTATATACGTGGCGGAAGATGCCGATCTTGAACTGGCTAAACAAATTATACTAAATAGCAAACTTCAGAAATTAGGTGTTTGCAATGCCACGGATAAAGTGATTTTTGATGAAAGAATACCTAATACATTTATTGACCAGGTAAGCAACGAACTCCTTCACGCAAATTGTGAAGTGATATACTATACCAAGGGACAAAGCGACGCCATTTTATATGAAGAGTTTCTGGCTGCCAAGATCGTCTTCCTGACTTGTGATGGAATTCAAGATGTCATTGATACCATTAATAAATATTCAGGCAAACATACAGCGGTGATCATAACTTCCAATGCCCATCAGGCCGATCTATTTATGCAATCCATCGATGCGGCATCTGTCATCCACAATGCATCTTCCAGATTTACCGATGGCGGTCAGTTTGGATTGGGCGCAGAATTAGCCATCAGTACGGATAAATTGCATCACCGTGGACCTTTAGGCCTCGATCACCTGGTGACAAATAAATGGTATGTATACGGTGAGGGACAAATCAGGAAATAAACATGAAAAAGAGACGAATTGTAATCAAACTCGGTAGCACGACCCTGACACAAGGTACTTCGCGAATCTCAAGAGGCAAGTTGGAAGACATCGCCCGCCAGATCAATGAGCTCAAAGAAGATCATGAAATCATTATAGTTACTTCCGGAGCAATCGCCGCAGCCAAACACTATATACAACTCACCAAGGGAAATCCCATCGGAGTAAAACAAGCCTTGGCAGCCATCGGTCAGCCGGTCCTGATGAGATTTTACCAGGAAGTATTCAATGACTATGAAATCAAAATCGGTCAATGTTTATTGAGCCATCGTGACTTTGAAAATGAACAATCAAAATTAAATACGGTCAGCACAATCAATACCTTGATAGAAAATGGTTACCTGCCCCTCATCAATGAAAATGATACCATCGCCACCGATGAGATTAAATTTGGTGACAACGACAAACTGGCAGCCTTGACGGCTGTATTACTCAAGGCAGATTTATTGATCCTTGCATCAGACATCGACGGACTGTATGATGCAGACCCTAAATCAAATCCTGATGCTAAGCTGATCACCAATGTAAGAAATATTGATAGTTATCTACATTTGCAAAATGGCTCTATCTCATCATTGGGTACAGGAGGTATCAAATCAAAAATCGAAGCTGCAAAACTGTGTAAACCCAATGGTATCGAGCTGTGGATCGTAAATGGTGGCACAGAAGGCTTTGCAGTCAAAGCCATGAAAAAGCAGATTAAATTTACGAGGGTGAAATAATAATTTATAAAAAGGTCATTCTTTTAATGATTCCTATCTTATTCCATTTAGGGCCGGGATTAATAAACTGAAAAACACCTCATATCCTGGATGGCCTCTAAAGCAAATCCACTTCGTGCAAGGTCCGATGTGACATCATCATGAATCGGTTCTTGATTTTTCTAAATATTCTTTGATAGTATAAATAATAGCGATGATTTCCTTTGGAGTCTTCTCGTTGTACGGTCAGTTTTCCATAAGCGATGTATATATCCGGAGGATGTACTTCGATGCGCACCGAATCATGTTGTCGCAGAGAATAATGAACGGTCATGTTTTTAGCATTGGCGATCCAGGAGGACTTACCATCTACCATTCCGGTACCATGATAAAATACGAAGTCTTCAGTAAATGCCTTTTTGAGCAAATCCGTATCGTGCTGAATTACTGCATGATCAATAGCTTGATTGTAGGCTATCAATTGATCCGGGAGGCTTTGAGCCAGATGCAGGTTTGGAATGAATAGCAGGATGCTTATAAGAGATTTTATTTTATGAAACATACC
>CALMKY010000418.1 GCA_937867195.1 uncultured Saprospiraceae bacterium
CTTCCATTTGCTCAGCAACTAATGGCTACAGCCAATGCTCAAGTAAATCCGGGATTAGGAGCCTTCATGCCCGTCGTAGCGATCATAGGATTGATGTTAGCGTATCGTGGAGTCTCAAAAGATGATGAAATCGTGAAATCGATGGATAGATTGCGGTAGAGAAGATTAATGCACTATCTCCAATTTATCTGAGTAGACTGTTTTATTAGTTTTCAATTGAATAAAGTAAATCCCAGAATTAAATTGAGATAAACTCTGGGTATAAGAAGGCACAGGGAATATATTTTTATCCAGCAATACTTTACCTGTAATATCAGTCAACGTAATTCTTTCAATTTGTTCGGAAACGGCATGAGTTTTAATATTAACCCATTGATTAGCCGGATTGGGATATTTGTACATGGAAGGTGTTCGATTGGTCTTTGCCATATCCACCACTACCGTTGCTTTGGCATTCGGAAGATTGAGGGTCGTACCGTCCGCTGATGTTAATTGAATATTGGAAATTTGGAAATCCAGAGGGAATGACCTGGGCGCTTTAAATCCTTCCACATGGCCTGTTATTGGACCCGCTTTGGTACTCACTTTAATTGTCCTGCCGAATCCGCTTTTAATTTTACCCCGCGTTCCGGAAAAATTTATACTGATGGTTTTATCTGCATTGGTACGGGCATTTATAATGGCATTATCGTAACCAAACCATGAGTTTTCCAATACAGATATGTCCAGATCTTCTGCTTTAAATATTTCATTATTAAATTCCAAATCAAATGAAATATTATTAACGTCTCTCACGAGGTTTGCAATATCACCAAAATCTATTTGAATTTCGGCTTCATCTCCGGGACTGATTACGGCGGCTACGGGTGAAGCATTGGTCTGTGAACCCAACGATTGGTAAATCCCTTGAGGCAGAATTTTATGAGATAAATGATAATTAGAAATCACTGACTCCACGTCGCGTTGATCAATGATTCCATCCCCGTTGCTGTCTGCAAATTTAGCATTGATTGCACCCGCACGATTCCAATCTTTAGAAACTACATTCGACCAGTTACCATTGACTTCTGCTCTCGGTAGCCCGGTGGTACCAATCATTTCGCTGATGGCATTCAGATCTTTTAATTCCACTATACCATTATTATCAGCATCACCCGGCCATACAAAATCTCCAGTGGCAGTACATTCGTTTGAAGCATACGTTTCAACTTTAATTTTAATTGGAGCACATTGCCGGGTTCCATTCGTCAGACAAAAATTAACCGTAAACTCATCTGTGCCGACAAACCCTGGCGAAGGTGTGTACACAACGGGGTTATAAACTTTAATCTGTTCGCAGGACAAATTGAATGTGGTACTGCCTTTGTATAAATCCAAGGTACCGAATGAAGGGGCGTCGATAATTTTAAACTCATAATTATCGATCGGGATATCGTATGGAATAATCAATGATTTCCCCCCGGCAATTCTAAATGTAGGCTTGATGTCTTCCCTTGGCAGGAAATCACTCACATATATATAAACCGTAGCGGTCTCACAACCATTGCTATTGCAAGCGGTATAATTAATAGAAGTAATGCCCTCAAAATCCAATGTGGAAGTAAACCTGAAAATGCCATTGCCGATTTGATTGATTGATCCGCTGGCAGGCAAACTATAAGTACTTAAAGTCAAATTTCCGCCATTCTGATTATCGTTGGCAATAACATTAAATTCTTTACTTGTATTTTTATTCAGGTAAATAACGTCATTCTTTAAACTGATGTTTTTCTTTAATTCATCCAGAATGTATAATTGAAAAGTCTTCCTTGCATTATTGTATTGAAAGGTAAAATTTTCAATACTTCCCGCAGAGCGCAACGGAGTATATTGATAAAAATTATCTGCCACTCTGGATACCTGACCATACGAAGGACGCACGGTATATTTCATTGACTCATCGGTGAGATAAAAATCAAATGGCTGATTGATGCGTACAGTTGCCCTCACGGTATCAGAAAAAGCACCCCGATTGGGGTTTACGACGAGCACCGTGATGTCTCCAATTCCACAATTGCCCGAACCATCGCAAGCTGTATATATTACATGGGCCAGACCATCGAAACCCGCATCCGGCGTAAAGGAAATTGTATTGCCTGCGATATTCACCTGTCCATGATCATGGAATGAAATATTTTTTAAGATAAGTCCTCCACTGCTGATATCATTTGCTAACGGTGAAATCGTAATGGAATTGCCCGTGGATTTACCGAAATCATGGTTACAAATTGTTTTTGTATTCCAGGTTTGAGCTAACAAGCTAACGCTTGGTGTTATAAACAAAAGAAAAATATAAAATCCCTTTTTGATCTTGTTCATTATATTAGCTCCTAGAATTTCGATCTGCAAGTTAGTCATAAATTGTAAATCAAACTAATAAATATGTATTTTTTCTATATATAAAATTAACACATTCTTGTAAAAGTATGTTTGTTATTGCCAGATAATCACTTTTTTACGTATTATAAATAAATTTTATTTGTTAAAGATTGAGAGAATTAAAATTTTTACAGATCCTTAATCAACTTTCCCGGTCCTATCGGTCAAGATTGACTGATTTTTTCGTCTCACCGTATTGTAACAAAGATCCTCACTTAATTCGTTTTTTACATGCGGTCTTAGCCTCCAATGAATCCAATCCGATGGAAATTGATAAATATGCCATATGGGATCAGGTGTTTGAAGGTGCAAATTTTAACGATTCAAAATGGAGACAACTCAGTCATGACTTTATTAAAGCCGTACATCAATTTTTAATTTTTGAATCCGTCAAACAAAACAAATTTAAAAGCAATAATTTATTGCTTACCCTTCTTGCCAGGGAAGAATTCACTTCAATTTATAATTCTTCCATTTCATCGGCTGAAAAAGATTTTGAAAAATTCAATTCATTGTCCTCAGAATTCTTTTATGAGAAATTTGATTTTGAAAAAAATATTTATGAAATCAAGAATTACGAGGTCAACATGGAGGTTGAATCCAATATCCGAAGAATTCATGAAAACCTCGATCTGTTTTATTTGACTGAAAAGCTAAAACAACTGGTCAACATTGTAACCCGAAGAAATTTCCTGAATACCAACCTGGACATCCCATTGGAAAAAGAAGTCATTGACATCATTAATGCCTACAATTTGCTTGAACATCCCGGAATTGAAATTTATTATAAATTTTATCGATTAAAATCCAGCGACTCAGAACATGATTATTATGAACTAAAGAATAAAATTTATGAGAGAATCCATTTGTTTTTTTTAGAAGACGCTGTGGATGTTTTGAAAGAAATAATCAATTATTGCTCGCTTAAAATAAATTTAGGGAAAATAGGATATGCGGAAGATGCACTGAACTTTTATAAATTCGGATTAAAAAACAATTACATCTTTCCGAATAATAAATTTAATCCGGGTGATTTTCTGAACATCGTTATTTATGGAATTCGAACCAAGGAATTTACCTGGACAGAAAACTTTATAGAAGAATATCAAAAGATCATTCCGACGAATCAAAGAAAAACCCTTGTAACCTTTTCGTTGGCCAGGTTGTATTTTAATCAGTCAAAATACGATGAAGTCATCGAAAAACTCAGAGATGTGGAGTTTGATGAGATTACCTATAACCTGGACTCAAAAGTCCTCCTGCTCGCTACGTACTACGAAGTAAATGAAAGTCAGGCTATGATGTCCCTGGCGGATAGTTTCAGGACCTTCCTTACCCGGCACGAAAAGGACATCACTGCCGATAAAAAACAGCGATACACCAATTTCATCAAATTCATTAAGAAGCTTTCGAGGGCGAAATACCAGGATAAAAAGGCTAAACAAAAATTACTGGAGGAAATCAATAAGACGCCGGGAGTAGTAAATCAAGGTTGGCTGGTATCCAAAGCAAAGAGCCTTTAATCAACAGATGCAATCCCATGACGGCCTTGTCCTTACCAAAAAATTATTTAGCGGGAGCAGCTGACATCAACGCCATGGGTTTCCATTGATCACCATAATCCAATACAAAATTGCAAAATACTTTGATGCCATATTTCATACAACTATCATCTACATAAAAATCAGGAGTATGGTGCGCCGGTGCTTTCGTCGGGTCCGATCCCGCTGCCATGCCACCCAGTGAAACAAATAATGCGGGCACTTTTTGACCAAAAAAGGAAAAATCTTCTGCAGGCATGATTGCCTTAGACAGGGTCACATTATTATCACCCAATACCCTCTTAAAGGTTGGCAACATCTGAGCTGTCAATGCAGGATCATTATAGGTTACCGGATATCCTACTTCTATGATTGGTTCTGCTGTGCCTCCCATACTTTCAGCTACCGTGATGGCTATATGTTTTATTTTTTCATGTACTTGTTTTCTGATATTGGCATCCAGGCATCTGATCGTACCTCCAAGCTCTGCTTCTTCCGGTATGATATTTCCTCTTACTCCTGCATGAAATGTCGCCACTGTGACGACCGCGGGTGCTGTGGAGATATCAATTTGTCTGCTAACGATTGTTTGTAATGCGTTGACGATTTGAGAACCTATCACCACTGGATCGACGCCACCCCACGGTGTAGATCCATGGACTTGCTTTCCTTTCACCTTGATATATAAACCATCTACTGAAGCCATCCACCCTTCGGGCTTGTATATAATATGACCGACCGGCGATTGACTTGCAATGTGCATACCAAACGCAACATCGACTTTAGGATTTTCCATGACACCTTCGTTGATCATAAGTTCTGCACCGCCTTTTTCACCTTTGGGTGCTCCTTCTTCAGCAGGCTGGAAAACGAGTTTTACATTTCCCTTGATTTGATCTTTCATTGAATTCAAAACTTTTGCTGCCCCCATCAACATAGACACATGGGTATCATGACCACAGGCGTGCATGACGCCTACAGGCATACCGTTGAATACATCTTTGTTAACTGATTTCCATGGGATATCGGCTCTTTCAGTTACCGGCAATGCATCCATATCAGCGCGTAATAAAATGGTCGGGCCAGGTAATCCCCCCTTGATCAAACCAACCACCCCGGTATGAGCTATCCCTGTTTTGGTTTCTATTCCAAGGGATTGCAAATATTTTGCAATGTATTCTGATGTTTTAAACTCACGATTACTTAATTCAGCATTTTGATGAAGCCAATGCCGGGCTTCGATGATTTGTGATTCGATTTCTCCAGTCAGTTTATCCACCGTAGACCTGGGATCTACGACAAGGGCCTGGGAAGTTTTGGTTTTAGATTTTGATTGTGCAAACGATATAAACTGAAGGCAGCATAGCCAGGCTATCATTATGATTGGCTTCATATTCTATTTGATTAAAGATTAAATAAGGTTATATATTTAGACCCAAGATAGTCATTCATGAATATATTCCAAATCGATTTTGGTACTCCCGAGTACGACGAAGCCTTCAAACTCCGGTACAATGTTTTGCGGGCACCCCTCGGACTGGATTATGATCCGGAAATCATATGTCAAGAATACCCTCATCTTCACTTTGGGGTATACGACGATGCCATGAAGATACAAGGATATTATATGATGGTCCTCCACGATACCCACATCCTCAAGATGAAACAAGTTTCAGTAGATGAGTCCAAACAAAAATCTGGAATAGGTCGATCTATGGTGGAACATTGTATTCACTGGGCACGCTTGCATGGATATAAGCAAATCGATATCCATGCAAGAGAATATGCGGTGCCTTTTTATGAAAAGCTTGGATTTAAAAAGTCAGGTAAGCGATTTGAAGAAGTAGGTTTGCCTCACCATTCTATGACGAGAACCATTTGACGATTTATTTTCCAGTTCCTTGGATGAATTTTAGATTCTGCAAAGATGAAGCATAATCTTCACCGCATTAATTTTTTCAACATTAAATCC
>CALMKY010000419.1 GCA_937867195.1 uncultured Saprospiraceae bacterium
AATATCTACGGCTCAGAAGTGGTAGTGCTATGATGTGCTGCGCCCAACGGCTTGGGCATCAGCGGCGGCGCACTGATAGGTCAGTACTGGTGTCGAGCCGATTCCAACCTTCAAAAAAGCGACGATCTTGTGGGCGCAAAGCGCCGTCCGCTGCATGCCCTTGTTAGCCGCTCGAATCGTTGCTTCTACTTTATTCTTGCCATATTCCGCTTTGAGTTAACTCAAAAATAACGTGCCTTTGCTCTAGTAAATTCGGGATATATTCTTTTGGAGGATAATCATTGATCCTTATATCAATTTTATTATTGAATATTTTATTGCCATAAAACTTTTCACCCCGATTGGATCTGTAATCAGCCATCCGGATGGCTGCTGTACTATACTCTTCACGGCCATATTCACAAGTTGGCGGGGAGGTGGATATTTTTATTTGATTATTGAATACTTGAATGTGTCCGCTTGCCCAGATACCAGAACCGATGATGGGTTCAATTTTATTTTCGAATATAGAAGATCCATCTCCTGATCCTATGATCGTGTATCGATTGGTCGTGGTTTGTCTATTTGCAAAATAATTATGATGTATGCGGGTTTGATCGGCTGAAAACATCAGGCATCCCTGGCCGCCTGTAAATTTACAATAGGAGACTTCCGAGGGCAATTCACCCCGGAGATTTACGGTTAATTGAGAGCTATGTCTTTGGATTACAAAGGGCACTTCATTATAAAATTGACAGTTCGTAATCGTTCCTTGTTTGATGTCAACGGCCACTGCATTGATACCTTGGGTTTTAAAACTTACATGATCGAGTATGATTTTTACTTTGTTTGCATTGGAAAAAATGGCTTTACTCATTACCGTATGTTCACCGGAGATTATTTTTCCATTCTTGATGACCACCACACCTTCATCGACAGTCACCGGTATGCCCGGCCATAATTTTTTTGTTGATGGATCTGAATAATCATAGAAGGCAGGGTATCCGGGAGGCGATACATCTGCTGTGACAAAATCATAATCGGCGTACGGTACACTGTTTTCTGCTATACTGATACCGATATCCATGGCCGGTTTAATATCGATTTCATCGATCAGACAATCCGTTTCGGCTACGATGGTTAGCTTGTATTTACCGGCACGTAAATGATGTAGATGAGCATAGATATAACCGCCTCCCAATCTTGGACTCTTATTGACCGCAGGACAACCGGTCACTGAACTGTCTCTATATTGAGTAACGCAATTTATTTTATTACCATATTCGTCTTCTACATAGATACTGATGCGCATTTCATCCTGTGGATACTTGTTCATCTCTCTCCAGTATTTTCCGGTGATTCCGCAGAGTGCGAAATAAGAGCGGTTACCGATCGGGAGATAGACAAACGAAGATTTTATTTTATCTCCGGCTTTAAGGCTTAGTATTTTTTTTCCAAGAAATACATGAGTATCGGCTGCGTTTAATATTTTGGCTCCGGGAGCATGACGTACATCCCATCCCTCGATACCACGCTCGAAACCTGAATTAAAAATTGACCCATAATGATCCGAAGCATAGTGTATTGTAAATCCATTCAAATCCAACGTAATGTCTTTAGCCAGGAAGAATGCACTGCGGGAAGCATAAATATCATTCATTAAAATATAACTGCCACCCTGGTGATTTAAGATGGTATCACGATATACCGGTATTTCATGATCACCAGGCTTCCGATGCCCGATTTGCTGACTCCATGCACTGAATTGAATATTCAGTAAAAATAATATCAGCAAGATGGAGCCTTTCATGGGTACTAGAAACGATCACAATCCATTAATCCGATGGGAGCACCATCCGGCATGCGGGAGGGTTCGGGTGCTTCGAACGAATCGGCATCTTCTAAAAATTTGTTGATATTATTTAAAATGTAATTTCCTTGTATGGTGGTCGAAACCGTGGTTGACTTGACATTATAAATAAATTTTAATAACGGAGCCGATACGATCGCTGGCAATGTTTTGTCAGATAAGACAGATAAGACACGATTGATAAAAATCCGTTCGGTATTTAATTTTATCTCTTGTTCCATACCATTCAGGGCCGAACTGGATTTTAATTTATTATTCAAATTATTTAAATAATTAAGCAATGAAATGTGTCCTGCATCTCTTGCATTTTGTTCAACGATCCTGGCCAACCTTTCTTTTTGTATTAAAAAACTGAGGGCATGACCAGCCAATGATTCTGCACCCGCCAGCGGATCAAATGTGAGCCCTGTGTTATTTTTAAAATTTTCTCGATCCCGATCATACCCCGGAGGAGGTGGCGGGATTAATTGAATGATTCTTTCTGACAATGCCAATTCAGGCGGAGATATGCTTTCCAGAATAGCATTCAAAGCATTGGATTGCTGATCCGGTGGTACCATGGAACTTGTTTTCTGATTGTCTCCTTTTCTAGAATAGGTATATTCCACACCACCGATCATCTTTGATGCGGCCTCGATCTGATAGCGGGGAGAAAGATATAGCGGAACCAATACATCCTCCAGGTTAAAGAGCATTTCTCCTTTGCGAATCGAATTCAATCCAAACCGGTTCAGTGCATTTTTCCTGACGGACATGATTCGTTTTAATTCAGAGACAGGATCATTTCCATTATCCCAGAGATGTGAATATGGATGGGCACTGCCTGCCGGTCTTGAATCAGCATCCGTAATGTATATGAGGCCCATATCAATCGTCGATTGCATGATGGTATTCAGATCGGCATTTTCATCAACACTATTGGATAGGTCGCTATATCCCCATATAATCGCACGTTTATCCCATTCCCCGATTCCCCTGGTATAGGCATTACTAAAATCTGCCTGATCTGCAACGACCTGGATGATCGGATGAGGATAATCCATGACGGATGCCCGATCGTTATAGCTGGACGCATAATTATGGTTGAGCCCGAGGGTATGACCTACTTCGTGCGCAGCAAGTTGTCTCATTCGGGCAAGTGCCATATCCGTCATGGGTTTGGTATTCTGATCATCCGTTGCAAAAGCAGAAGCAATGCCTTGAGCAATCATATAATCCTGTCGTACCCGTAAAGATCCTAAGGTCACGTGTCCTTTGATGATTTCACCTGTTCGTGGGTCGGTTACGGTATTACCATAGGACCAACCTCTGCTACTCCGGTGCACCCATTGAATTGTATTGAAGCGTACATCCATAGGATCAGCATCAGGAGGCAATAGCTTTATCTGGAATCCATTGATATAACCTGCTGCTTCGAATGCCTGGTTCCACCAACTGGCACCTTCCATCAACGCACTGCGTATGGGTTCTGGACAACCAGGGTCCATATAATAAATGATTGGCTGCACTGCTTCACTTTTTGCTGCATAGGGATCTTTCTTTGCTAATCGATGTCTTACCGTCAACATCTTATTCAATGGTTCCGAGATAGGAGTGGCATAATCAAAATAATTGGTCTCGAAAAAACCACTTCTTGGATCATAGACTCTTTTCTTATATCCATTATCCGGCAATCGGACGAAGGACAGATGTTGAGTAACACTCACTGCTTCAGGACTGGGGGTCACACTTCGGATATAGCCTCCAGTAGCCTTTCCTGTAAACGTCAGGAAAGCATCAAACTCTGTGTTGTCCGGGAAATTTTTAGTGCGTTCGAGATTGATATAACTTCGGCTCATATCAATTTTATACGATCCTTGTTTGGTCGACTCTAACCTTCCCGCAATATCGTGAGCATCCTGCATTAGAAAATTGGTGAGGTCAATGGTCATGATTCCATTTTCTTCTTTTTCGATTGTAAATCCCCACAATACTGATTGAGCGAACGCTTCTTTGACTGAATTGCGCTCTGCCGCATTATTGGATATGGCCCGGTACCCATAATTAGGTTGCAACATTAAAAGTTTGTTACCTGAACGTATAAATTTTACAATTCTCTCTTTTCCTATTTGGCCTCTGTCAAGACCGATATCATTCGATCCGATACCGGAGCTGATGCCTTCTACAAACAAAAATTCCTGATCTAATTGGTCTACTTTTAGAGCGATCGTTCCTTTGGCAGCGGAATAAGAAAATGGCATAAAACCGGGATATTCTTTGATGTCCTGTGCCGCAAGATTTGAAAGGACCATGAAGGTAAATAGGATGGGAATGTACTTTTTCATTTAAATATCTTTAAAGAATAAATGTATGGAATAAAGATGAACTTTCTATTTATTAAATCATGGATTTGGGTTGGTTTACTACCGCGTTTTGATTCGAAAAAATCTTATCATCATAATTGATTTTACAACCGATCAACGAATCAGATAAATTGGAATAAAGCAATCAGGGAAGCAAATTCAATTAGATGCAAGGATACAGGATTAAGTAAAATATGGGCCGATTCTTCATTCGATCCGGATGCTTTGGATTTTGGCTTTATCTTCGCATTAAATTTATCAAATTGAATAATGAACAAGTGCAGAAAGTAGCCGTTATCGGGGCAGGTAGTTTTGGGATAGCCATCGCTAACCTGTTGTCTCATAATGTAGAAGTCATCATCGTGGCCAGATCACAGGAGACGGCGGAAAAAATTAATCGGGACCACCGCATGTTTGGTGTGGAGGTTTCGTCCAAAATTAAAGCCACGGTCAACCTAAAGGACGCTTTGACTCAATGCCATTTAATTTTTCCAATCATTCCGAGCGATGATTTCGAAGCCATGATCAAAGAAGCTTCTGCCAGTCTTACACCTGCTCATATTTTAATCCACGGCACCAAAGGATTTGTCATCAGTGATATTGATGAAAAGGATATCGAGACCAAAGGAGTCAGACGGGAACAAGTTTTGACAATGAGTGAGTTGATCCGTAAAGAAACATCTGTGGTCCGGATCGGATGCCTGAGTGGTCCTAATTTAGCAAAAGAAATCCTCGATGGTCAACCCACGGCTACGGTCATCGCCAGTGAATTTGATGAAGTGATCAATCTCGGCATTGAAGTATTGAGTAGTAATAAATTTTATGTATTCGGATCCAACGATCTCAAAGGTGCTCAGATAGCCGGCACTTTGAAAAATATCATTGCGATAGGGAGCGGCATCCTGGATGGGATCGGTATGGGTAAAAACATACAAGCTATCCTGATCACCCGTGGCCTGAATGAAATCATTCATTTCGGTCAGAAAATGGGGGCGAGTTCCTCCGCATTTTTAGGAACCGCGGGCATAGGTGATTTGATTGCTACGGCCACCAGTCCCGATAGTCGTAATTATCAATTTGGGCGCAGAATCGGTTTGGGTGAAAAAGCCATGGACATACTAAAATCCAGTGATGAACTTGCAGAAGGTGTGCGCACGCTGCGCATAGTTTATTTCCTTCTTCAATCAAGCAAATTACGATCTCCGATCATCGAAGTACTGTATAAAATAGTTTTTGAAGGGATGAATATTTTGGATGCTATCAACCAATTGATGCGTTATCCGATTAAGAAGGATGTCGATTTTATTGGTGAAGAATAAATTACATTATTTACATCGTCCATCTACCAGATTATAATAAAATAGAACCTGGGTACATCCAATTTATCCCCTTAATATTTTCTCCATCGCTTTTCCCTTCGCGAGTTCGTCTACCAATTTATCCATATACCTGACCTGCTGTGTCAATTTATTCTCAATATCCTCGACCCGGTATCCACAGATAACTCCTTTGATCAAGGAAGCATTGGGATGTACCTTAGCTTGTTCGAAAAATGTCTTAAAGGTTGATTTAACTTGCAAATGCGCCTGAAGTTTTTTGTCATCGTAACCGGTAAGCTACCGGATCACCTGGTCAAGCTCAGCTTTGGTGCGACCTTTTTTTTCTACTTTGTTGACATAATGCGGATAGACCGATGCGAGGGTCATGGAGGCAATGCGTTGATCGGTCGTCGATGAGTTTTGCATAAATAAAAATAAAATTTATTTTGACATTATTATTCATGTTTCTATCCAATGATCCCGGTGCATCCAATTACAAACCGGTAACCCCCTGAAATTTGAATTGATAATAATTTTCAGATCACTTTCATATTCCGGATGGGATGATCCATCATGAATACCCAACGAAATAATAAAAGAAAAACTTAATCTAGGCTTTTACTAATTTCCTGATAAATACAAATTTTCCATTGTTCCCGGGTAAGACTCCTTCGGTGATCGTGGTATAGTGACCCGGTATCAAAGAGGACACATCGATCTGATTAGAAGAAAAGCCATTGGTAAATGGAAGTCCGGATTTGGTTAATACGACACGACCATGTAAATCATAGATCGAAATTCTCGCCGTCGAAGATAGGTTGCTTTGTATTTGGATGCGTATATGGTCTGATGCGGGATTTGGATTGATCATGAAAGATTTGATGTTTTCATTGCTGATATCTTTGGATGAAACATCGACAGGTATCTCTGATTCGTACACTCCGTTGCCGTGCGTGGCTACTTTCATGACATTGTCCGTAATGGATATACTCATGGCCATAACCGCAGTTGGCAAACCATTCATAAAATGCTCCCAGGTATTTCCACCATTATAAGATGCGTAGACACCTAAATCCGTACCGATGTAAATCTGATCTGTGTTTTTGGGATTGATCGCAATGCAATTGGTGGGCACATCCGGCAGGCCATTATCAATATTTAACCAATCCAAACCTGAATTAACAGACTTAAATACATGGCCTTTACCGAAACCGGACAGGACAGCGTAGACCAAATTTGAATGAGCAGGATCAAATGAAATATCCATAACTGCTTTATTGGGTAGATTGGATAATTGGACCCAACGGGAACCGCCGTTAGCAGTTCTGAATATTTTAGGTGAAGTGATTTTGGCAGTTCCATCTTTATTTAATAGCGGAGAAGTGCTGGCCAGCATGATCGATGGATCGAAGGGAGAAATCGCCATTGCCAGAATGGTTGCATCGGGATCCAGCGGATCAGTGTGCAAGGGTTGCCAATTATTCGGATTCCCATTTTGTTCATTTATATAAATACGTTGACCACCGGCAAACAATACATTTGGCAAAGTGGAGCTGATTTCAAAAGGGGTATTAAATGCTTTTTCCTCATTTTGAAAAACATTGCTGTTGGGTCTGATGCTTTCAAATGTCTGGCCTCCATCCATCGATCGGTTAAGCCCAAAATATTGATAAGTACCAAATAAAACTTTATCACTCAATGGACTGATGGCAGCAGACATTCCATCGCCGCCTATCACTTTGATCCAGGCATCACTGCCATCATAGATCGCGGAGCCATTATCCTGCATTCCTCCAAATGCAAAATTCTTATTGGTGAGCGATGCTGAAAAATTTGCATAAAACTGAGTTGTCATAAGGCCTCCGTTACGCCCGACAAAGGAATTTCCCCGGTCTTTCGAAACAAAGACCCCACCATCTGTTGCAAAATAAATTTCAGTCGGTCTTAAGGGATGAAAATAAGTAGCATGAATATCTGCATGTACATAGATGTCGATGCCTTCAGATCCTCCGACCGGTACCCGTCCATTATCGCCTGCATCCCAACTGCTCACATTCGTAAAAGTAATACCACGGGTATCCGAGATATACGCATTCTGTCCAACATATGAAATAAAATCCGGATTCTTCGGATCGATGGCAATATCGTGTGAATACCATCCTTGTACATTCGCGGCATCTTTTGCATTTTCCAGTGTCCAGTGATCCCCGCCGTCTGATGTGGCAAATAAGCCGATCGAATGATCAAAGTCAGCAATGGATGCATATAATATAGAGGGATTGGATTTACTGATGGCCAATTTGGCTTTACCGCTATAAGTTGAAGGCAGTCCACTTGTCAATTTTGTCCATTTCAAGCCGGAGTTATTAGACCGATATATACCGCTGATAGCATTGTCGTGGAAGCTACCAAACGTCGCATAGATGATTTCCGGATTGTTAGGATTGATGTCTATGTCGACAGCCATGGGTGTGTCATTGATCAATTTCCAGGTCAGACCCTGATTGGTTGATTTATAGATACCCTGCGTGGTGGCAGCATAGATAATTTGATCATCGAACGGATCAAACTCCATATCCTGCACACCGGAAATAATGTTTTGGCCGAGAGCCAATGACTGATTCCAGGTTTTGCCTCCATCCGTTGATTTAATAATACCCATACCATACGTACCTCTCGTAAACCGGTCTACGATGCCCGGACCGGTAGACGATCGACTGTATACTTCGCCGGTTCCAGCGATGATCACATTAGGATCACGAGGGCTGATCAATATAGACGCAATCGAATAGACCGGAAGATTAATAGGAACTCTGATCCATCCATGGTAACCCTCACCGGCTGAATTGGTCTTCCATAATCCACCGCTTGCTGCACCTAAATAAATGATATTGGGATCTGTCGGGTGAAAGGCAAGGCAAAGGGTACGGCCACCGATGTTCATCGGTCCAAGTGGTTTCCAATTAGCTCGATCCGAAGATCTGAGTGAAGCCTTCGTTTTGTTGAATTCTGCGACGATTTTAGAGGCATCGACAGGGTTTTCATCACCAAAGCGAACATTATTCCAAGCCTGCATGGATAGCCAGGCACCCGATGGTTCCCCTTCGATTTCCCCTGGTTCGTGTGTATCCTGAAATGATTTTTGGGTGCAGCTTGCTAAAAATATCAACCCTAAAACGTACGCAAGTCGATTCAAACCCATGAGATATTTAAAATAATGATATATGTAAGGTGCAAAGATACTAAAGCATTTTGAACTTTAAAAACATATGCCCTCCTTATTTAAAATCAATATTTGATTTAACAAAAATCCTCCGCAATGAATTAAGTGATGAGTTTATTTATTTTGTGATTTTTCATTGATATCTTGCCTCCATGATTGAAGGAAAAGAATCCATATCCTCCCTCATCTACCAGGAACTCGAAGACATCCAGAAAAACAACACTGATGATCCTTCCAAATTATTATCCAGGCTGTATCAGGCAGTTAATTATTTTTTTAACCGGATCACAGGACAGGAGAAAATTTATTTTACCACACTTTTCTCCCGAATGGTCTATGCAGGCATCCATTTTAAAATTCCCAGGAAGGAACTCTCATTACTTCATCACTTTCGTAAATTATCTTATCAGGTTATTTACAAAGAATCCGGTGCAGTGGGATTCAAGCCTGAACAATTAGTACAGCTTGGTATCTATAGTCTCAACCATATCGTCCAGTATATCTGCCAGGCACCATCACCCATCTTAATCATGGACTGGGAGCAAAAAACCTGGGATACATTGTTTAAAGAGCCTCATTTCGAAAAGCAAATACATCAATGCAGAGTGTTGATCACCCAGACCGATACCGCAAATAATACCTTGACTGGGGTGAGTGAAGAATATCCGCATCATGCAGTTTTTATTAAATACAATACCGCAGGGATCAACGATGCACAGACAGATATCATCCAAACCTATCTCAGACTCCAACCGCTGCCAATATCTTTACAGCTCATCGATATAGAAGTTGAATCCAATGGACATTGGGTGCCCCATCAGTTTGTGGTAGAACCGGATTATCTGATCGATGTCACTTCGGTCGCAGAATGTTTTAAAGATTTCGGGACGCTGACCTGGACATATCTTCTCAATAAATTTAAACCCAAACCAACCAGTATCAGCATCCTCTTGGGGAATGCAGCTAATTTTTTTCTGGATGAAGTATTGGTAAATAACGATGCGCCTTTTGCATCGTTGATGAAACAGTTTTTTAAAATCTATCCATTGGAATGTACCGTGCTGGATGATCGCGAAGTAATCGAACTAAACCAAAAAGCAAAAGTGCATTTCCATAACCTCAAACGTGTCATTCACGAAGAGTTTGTCCAGGAAGGGATTCATCCAGATCGGGTATTGCTTGAACCGACCTTTATATCAGCCGTCTATGGATTGCAAGGCCGTCTCGATTTATTCCATGAAGCCAAAGATCGAAACAAAGCCCATATTGTCGAGCTTAAAAGCGGCAAACCATTTAAAACCAATGCCTACGGAATCAATGCCAATAATTATATCCAAACCCTTTGTTATGATTTATTGATACGATCTGTTTTTAATAATAGAGTACAACCGGCGATGTATATTTTGTATTCTTCATTGGATACTAAACCGTTGAGATATGCCCCTCCCATCAAAGCTCAGCAAATGGAAGCCATGGCCGTCCGCAATGAACTCGTATTGATGGAGCTCAAACTCACCCGGCAGGATCAGCTCGACGAAATGTTTAGAGCCTTATCACCTGCGATGTTGCCTTCGCAACAGGGTTTTATATTGGAAGATCTGCAGGATTTTCAAAAAATGTACACGACGTTGACTCCATTGGAAAAAGATTATTTGATTCATTTTACCGGATTCATTGCCAGAGAACATCATCTTGCCAAAGTAGGTGAACACAGCGATGAATCCAATAATGGCCTCGCCTCCTTGTGGTTAAACAATCGACTGGAAAAAGAAGAAAATTTCAATATACTGTCTCATTTGGTATTCAAAGATGAGCGCACGAAAGGTGAAGAACAATATCTAGTCTTTGAAAGAACGGCTCAATCCAATAAACTTGCCAATTTCAGACAGGGTGATATCGGGGTCTTATATCCACACTCGATCAGTGGACCATCGGTACTGGAACATCAGATCTTTAAATGCAGTATCATCGAACTGAACCCTGATACGATTGTATTAAGACTGAGAAACAAACAAAGGAAGAATCAAATTTTCCGACAATGGCATTTGTGGAATCTTGAACACGATCTAATCGATAGCAGCTTCCAGGTATTGTATCGCAATCTCATGGAATTTTTGCAAAGTGATCCAAGGAAGAAGGAATTAATATTCACCAACCTGGCTCCTGACCAACCGGATCATGCCAATTCATCTTTGTCATTACCCGATGATCTCAATGATGAACAGAAAAAAGTATTGAGTAAAATCCTGCATACGAAAGATTACTTTTTATTATGGGGCCCACCGGGTACAGGAAAGACCAGCATCATGCTCCGCTCCTTAGGTGAATTCATCATTCAGAATTCTTCTGAAACGATTTTGTTTTTAGCTTATACCAATCGCGCTGTGGATGAAATATGCGAAGCATTACATTCAGTCCATCTGGATTTCATACGCATTGGTACAAGGCATACCGCGCAGAAAAAATTCTGGAGACATTTTCTGGATGAGCAAGCCGGAGAGATTGAACGAAGATCAGAACTCAAAGACCTGATCGCCAGACACCGCATCATTGTAGGTACCTTATCATCTGTCGTCAGTAAGCAAGAAATATTTGCCCTTAAAAAATTTGACTGGGCTATCATCGACGAGGCATCTCAAATACTCGAGCCCATGCTGGCCGGCTTACTTACCAAAGTCAAGAAATGGGTTTTGATCGGAGACCACAGGCAATTGCCAGCCGTCGTAACCCAATCCAAGGTCGATAGTGCGGTGACATCCAAGCACCTGTCGGATATCGGTATACGCAATCTCCGAAATTCATTGTTCGAACGATTGATGTTATCCTGTACGCAAAATAATTGGGATTGGGCATTTGATATTCTACGGGAACAAGGCCGGATGCATCAGGACATCATGAATTTTGCAAGCCGGCATTTTTATTCCGGTGAATTGAAAATTCTCAATAGCCCTGAGATCAAAAAGCAATTGGAATCACCCCTTCAATACAAGCCACATGCTGATTGGAATAAGCTCACACAATCCATTTCCAAAACCAGAATGATGTATATACCCACCCCTACGGACAATCAAGGAAAATCAAAAATAAATATACACGAGGCTAACAGGGTAGTGGATTGTATCGAATCGATCACTCAGATATTCAAAGACCATCATATACCAATACGACAGGATTCTATTGGCGTCATCACTCCTTATCGCGCACAAATCGCCCAGATCCGGAACGTCCTGCTGGATCGCAGACTGGATCCTGATGCACTGACCATCGATACGGTGGAGAGATATCAAGGAGGTGCCAGGGACGTAATTATCCTGTCATTGTGCACCAACCGATTCAGTCAATTGCAGAATATGACATCTTTATCGGATGATGGTATCGATCGGAAACTCAATGTGGCCCTGACCAGGGCAAGGTTCCACCTGATCATATTGGGAAATGAAGCAATCATGAGGGAACATCCGGTTTATAGGCAATTAATGGATTATTGCCGCAGCCTTGATTCTCATCGATAATAAAGCACAAAGGCAACCTTTTACAAGATTGCCTTTGGATTAATATTTTTCAATGTATGTATTACAGGGCTTTTTGTACTGCAGGCTCCAATTGCTCGCCTCGTAAATTCTGACCAATGATCTTTCCATCACGGTCCAATAAGAATGAGCTGGGAATGGATTGAATGCCATACATCCTTCCGGCTGCACTGTTCCAATGTTGAAGATCCGATACATGATTGGGCCATATCAGGCCATCTGCAGCGATCGCTTGTTTCCAATTATCTAATCCGCCGGGACGGTCCAGCGACACACTATAAACAGTAAATCCTTTGTCTTTATATTTATTATAGACGCGCACTACATTTGGATTTTCCCGGCGACACGGGCCACACCAGGAAGCCCAAAAATCAAGTAAAACTACTTTACCACGCAATGATTTTAATTCAATGACTTTGCCATCCGGATTGGGCATAGAAATATTAGGTGCTTCTTTGCCTTGTCCAATACCTGCAGCGGTTTCATCGGCAAGTTTCGAGCGCTCGATCGATGCAATCATATTATCTAAATCGGTGGTATATACGCTCTTGGGATATTTCGATCTCATTTTGGTCACCACTTCTTTCATATCTTCAATCTCTTCTTTGGTGCCACTAAAGCCGGCCATAGACAGGAACATCGATACCATTGGATCTTCTGCTTTCTTAGCTTCCTGCTTTATTTCTGCCAGACCAATTCGATGATTGAACATATCTCCTGCAATTTTATTTACGCTGACAGATAAAGGAGAGCCAGTGATAGTACACATACCATTGTCCATGTCGAGTAAAGAACCCGATACATCGATTACTTTCTCGGTACCATTCAACACGAGGGTCGTATTATGAGAACCTACGCGCAAGCGATAGATGCCTGCCTCCAGCGGAGTCTCAGAATCGATGCTGTATTTTCCTGAGCCATTGATCTCACCCTGCTTTAATATTTCTACTTTTTTATTGACGACGCTGATTTTATCGAGAAAGATCCTCAAATCAGAAGCGTCTTTAAATTTCCCTTTTACTAATGTGCCTTTCGCTGTAGTGCCTGCACAATTAGAAAGCAGAACCGCCAGACAGCTTACAATAAAAAGATAATTTATTCTTTTATACATATTATGAAATTTAATAATGCAAATTTAACGATTTTATACTCCACGATCAATAGGCTTATTCTGCCATGATCATAGGCAGGCTTTCACTGAATTCTTTTTCAAGAACTCTTACGTTACTGATAGGTTTACCATCCAGGGTAATGATCCCATCCTCTGTCGTGTTGCCGAGTTTATAAAATTCGATTCCGGATGTTGTCATCACCTCTTCTGCATCCGCTTCGTTCGAGGGACTCACCGCAATCACGACCCTCGATTGACCTTCGCCAAACAGAAAACTATCCGTGCGAATATCTTTTTTAGAATACATATTGACTCCAAGATGGTGTATGCGGCAGGACTCAAATAATGTAACCAATAAGCCACCATCGCTTACATCGTGGGCAGCACGGATCAGTTTTTGTTTAATCAATAGGCTCACCGTATGTTGCACTGCTTGTTCTTTTTCTAGATCGAAATAAGGTGCTTTGGAATATTGTATACCATGGACCGTCCTTAAATATTCACTCGATCCAAGATCATTCGTAATAGGACCCAGTAGATACAATGTCAATCCCGGCTTTTCAAACGATAAAAAAGTCTGATCTTGTACGTCCATCAATCCAATCATGCCAATGGTGGGAGTAGGGTAGACCGGAATCGTTTTATCACCTACCTGGGATTGATTGTAAAAGCTCACATTGCCCCCTGTCACGGGTGTATTGAATGCACGACAGGCAATGCCCATACCTTTTATAGCTTCGACAAATTGCCAATACACTTCCTGGTCATAAGGATTGCCAAAATTCAGACAGTTCGTGATCGCCAATGGACTGCCTCCACTGCATACGATATTGCGTGCTGCTTCGGCAACTGCTATTTGTGCACCAATGCACGGATCCGCAAATACATACGCACTATTGCAATCTACGGTCATGACCAATGCTTTGTTTGTATCTTTTACCCATACACAAGATGCATCGGAAGGTGAAGCTGTATTCATGGAACCGGTGCGTACCGTACTGTCATATTGCTGTGCAATCCATTTCTTTGAGGCAATATTAAGACTTGAAATGATTTTATCCGCTGCATCACTTAATGAGGCCGGCTGTTCAATTTTATTCTGATCAAATTCTTTTATGTTTTTTAAATAAGCAGGCTCTTTAAATTCCCTGGTGTACACAGGTGCTCCACCACCCAATACCAGGCTTTCTGCCGGCACTTTACCTACCAGTTCACCTTTGAAATAATACTCAAGAAAACCGGTATCGGTTACTTCGCCGATCTGGGCACATTCAAGATCCCATTTATCAAAAATGTCGAGTATGATTTTTTCTGCACCTTTTTTACATACGACCAACATTCGTTCCTGGCTTTCTGAGAGTAAAATCTCATAGGGTTCCATGTCCTGTTGTCTTAATGGTACTTTGTCGAGATGGACGATCATACCACTTTGTCCTTTAGCTGACATTTCTGAAGTAGAACAGGTGATGCCCGCAGCACCCATATCCTGCATGCCGATGACGGCTCCCGATGCAATGACTTCAAGGGATGCTTCCAGTAAAAGTTTTTCCTGGAATGGATCACCCACTTGTACTGAAGGTAAATCTTCTGCACTATCTTCTGTCAGATCTGCGGATGCAAAAGTTGCACCATGGATACCGTCTTTACCCGTTGCACTTCCTACAATGAACACAGGATTCCCTACACCATGAGAGGTAGCGGATATGGTTTCGCCTACTTTGACGATGCCGACCGACATGGCATTGACCAATATATTTTGCTGATAACATTCGTTGAAATAAGTTTCTCCGCCCACGGTTGGTACACCAAAACAATTACCATAAGTGCCGATGCCTTTGACGACCCCTCGCACCAATCTTTTCATATGATCGGTCGTCGGAATGCCAAATCGAAGTGAATTCATAGCAGCAATCGGTCTGGCTCCCATAGTAAAAATATCACGATGGATGCCTCCGACGCCGGTGGCAGCACCCTGATACGGTTCGATAGCACTTGGGTGATTATGTGATTCTATTTTAAATGCACAGGCAAGACCATCCCCAATATCCACCAGACCTGCATTTTCCTCCCCTGCACCGACAAGCAATGATTTTCCTTCGCGTGGTAAAGTCTTTAGGTATTTAATAGAATTTTTATAACTGCAATGCTCTGACCACATCACGGAGTAAATACTGAGCTCGGTGTAATTGGGAATGCGGCCCAGGATGTGTTTTATCTTCTCAAATTCGTCTTCTTTGAGACCCAGGGAGGTAGCCATCTCGAGCGTGGCCGGCATGGTTGCTAACATGAATGCAAAGGTAGGGATTTGAATGGGAAAGAATTGATAGAATAAGTCCTGTCTCAACCGGAATCCTTGTTTTTACTTTGGGAGCGATTTCCCAAGACATTATGACAACAAATTCAACACTTTGAATTCTACGCTTCGGGCCTGATTCGATATCTTATACATCATTGAGATTATAATCTTGATGGTTTAAAAATATTTTTGATGCAGTGATTCAAACCGATTGATTTTTTGTGCCAGGGCCGGGCAGATAGATATATTTTCGCAATCGATTCATATTGCCGATGGGTTCTATTTCAGGGCAATTACATTGAAAAGGATTGAAATGAATAGATTCTACATTTAAATTTTCTTGTATAGAACTTTTCTGTTTTGGAATCAGGAGTAAAGCGATGGTTTTGTATTCGGAGGGCCAGATGCATGCGCTGTTTTCGAGTGGAGTAGATGTTTCATCCAGAAAACGTTGGACTTGTAATTCATACAGGATATCATCCGAATGTAATCTGTTATAAAATTCTTTGGTAAGATCTTCGTTGCTGTGATCGGGGACCGTTTTTTTTAGAATGGGTTTCAACCGGTATTTAACCGCAGTATCCAGAATTCGCAAAGGGGAGCGGCTATAAAACGATTCGGTCGCGAGGCTTTCCACCGGGATTTTAGACTGACCGGAAAGCGTCTTTACAATTCGCAGGGTTGTTTTAAGACCTACTGTTCTCAGAAGTCTCAGGATACCTTTTAATCTGGCCATGCTACCCTGTCTGTATAATGCCAACGATGTTTGCATGGCTTCGTATGCATTCTTAGCATGGTGTAGTTCGGCATTGGTCATCAGAAAATCCTGTTCCATCCCGGTATCGGGTGTTATCCTGATGGCAATACCACGCAAATCATTTTTATCGTCGCGGCTGATCGAAGTACTGGCATTTGAATAGCGGATCACTACAGGGTACTCTTTGGCTGGTTTTAAAAATCCAATTTGCAGATCTTCGGGTAAGTCATCAGCAACTATCAAGCGAGCATTATTTATGGCTGCAATCATTTTAGTATGTTGCGGCTTTCTGCTTTGTCCGGCCGTATGGACAGCGCCGGCTTTGATCGCCTGGCTGAATTCAGATACCAGTTTATTTATAATTTTTTGTTCTTCTTCCGGAGAGCCTCCAAGATATTGTATTGCTGATTTCCAATCTGAATTCATTATTGTTCTTTTATTGATTTGTAAACAGGATAGCTGATGCACTAATTTAAAAACTACTTTTGTAAATGACTACCTTCGCTTCGCCAAAATAATGACTCCATGAACAGGATACATATTTTTAAATTGAATTGTGGACACAAAGTAAACTCAATTTGAAAAATTGATTAGATCTAGTTAAGTGAACCATGCTTCTATTTGGCTAAAATAAGCGAGATGTCCAATCCTCTTTTATCCGTCCTTATCCCGGTATACAATGGAGCTCAATTTATCCATGAGTGTCTGGACTCCGTTTTTAATCAGACGTATTCCAACCTGGAAATTTTGATATCAGATGATGGCAGCACGGACGATTCAAAGGAATTATTGGATCAGTTGAAAGATCCGCGCATAAAAATTTTTTACCATAAGAGGCAACAGGGTTGGGTGGCGAACTGTAATTTTTTAATCAGCAAGGTCAAGGGTTCATATTTTTCTATTCTCCCCCAGGACGATCTTATTCCTCCAAAATACTTAGAAACTTTATTTAAGAAATTTAATAAAAATGATAACCGTGTTAATTGCTTTCCGTATGTCCAAAGCATAGGAATTAACTCCGGGGAGATTCGCCAAGCGTCGATCACAGGTACACTGGAAGACCGGATATACGATGTCATCTTAAATCATTTTTGGGGTGTCAGTTTCAGAGGATTGGTAAAAAATAATATAACGGATGCATTTCGTTTTTTAAACCGGGATCAGCATCACGATATGATGGCAGATACTATTTGGATCCTGCAACATGCCATTGCAGGAGAATTGTATGAAGTAAGAATACCATATCAAAAGCGATACCATACCAAAAACGAACATAGTACCTGGACCCGGCAACCCATCGATATCAAAATCAAAGCATGGTCGCAACACTGTGCCACGCTCTACAACCTGGCAAGACCCTATATCTCAGATGAAAAAGTCTTGTATAAAAATTCTTTGATCAGATTATTGGAAAAAAAGAAATATTTATTGAAAATTCTCAACAATGATTATGATCACTTGCTATTGCGGGAGTTTAATGAAAAAATAAATTATGATTAAAACTGGTAAGGTATCTGTAGGCATCCTGGGTGGAGGAATGCAGGGATCCTGCATGGCCTTGCTGTTCCGGAAAAAAGGATATGAAGTAACTATCCTGGAGCAGGCAGATGACCTGATGTCCAGAGCAAGTTTTAACCAGGAAGGTAAAATCCATATGGGTTTTATTTATGCGCACGATACCTCTATGAATACAGGCCATAAACTGATGCGGGATTGTCTCCATTTTGCTTCTTGCCTGGAAGAATTACTGGATGAAAAAATAAATTGGAATCAAATCAAATCAGATAAATTTATGTATTTGGTTCCCAAGGATTCCATCACGGATGCAATGGAAATCAAACGGTATTTCGGTAAGCTGCAATCCGAATATGAAAAAATTATGAGATCATACCCGCATTTGTCCTATCTCGGAGAACGGCCCGAGAAAATATATGAATCGGTACCGTTACCGGGCTTTGCTGAAGCCTCTCAATTTGCGAATTCTTTTCAGACAGAAGAAGTGGCTGTTTCTCAAAACATTTTAAGAGAAAGGGTAAGAAAAAAATTGACAGGACAACAAATAAAGATTTGCCTGAATACAAAAGTCCTGGGTTGTAAGAAACTTTCCGCATGTGCATATGAAGTGAATACTACGAAGGGCGACCATTCATTTGATTATGTAGTAAACTGTCTGTGGGAAAACCAGGCTATGCTGGATGCTCAATTGGGAGTCAATCAGAAAACAAATATCAACCTCAGATTAAAATTCGGACTGGTTTCTTCTCACATCGATGCATTGGATACTTTGCCTTCTTTCAGTATGATCACAGGCGCTTATGGAGATTTTGTAAACTTTACCAATACGATTGATAGGCAAATGTATTTTAGCTGGTACCCGGTGAGCCGGTATGGAATGTTGGTGAATCAAGCCATTCCCCAGGAATGGAATAATATATGCAATGGCATCATCCCGGAAGAATTGTATTCATCCCAAATAAAAGATCAATTGAAAGCCTATCAAAATTTATTTAAGACGGAATTCAATTTTAATTCACCTAAATTAATCCCGGGCATCATCGTGGCAAAAGGTCTTGCAGACATCGATGACGATCAGACAGAACTGCATACAAGAGATGAAGATCCGGTATTTTATTCAGAAGGATATTTCAGCATATCCACAGGGAAGTTCACTTCCATTCCCTATAATACGCACGTTGCATCCACCTATTTGAATTAAATCTGTATCCCAGGTCATATTGGATGTTTTGAATACGATCCAATAACGCCTACCTTTGCGGCTCCATGTCAGTATCAGAATTATTAGAAAAAGCGCTCAATCTCGAATGGCTTACCATCGATGAAGGTGCTTATCTTTTTCGGAATGCATCCCTCGGATCCCTTATACAAGTCGGCAATACCCTGCGTCAACATCATGTGCCCGGTAAAACAGTAACCTGGATCATAGACAGGAACAGTAATACGACGAATGTCTGTGTTGCCAACTGTAAGTTTTGTAATTTTTACAGGGTGCCCGGTCATAAAGATTCGTACATCACCTCCATAGAACAGTATAAAAAGAAGATCGAAGAACTTTTTAAATACGGAGGTGAGCAATTACTCTTACAGGGTGGCCATCATCCGGATCTTGGCATCGAGTATTATACTGATTTATTTAAGACATTAAAGTCAATCTATCCAAACCTAAAGCTGCATGCCCTGGGTCCACCTGAAATAGCCCATATATCCAAAATCAGCGGGATCAGCCATACGGAGACATTGCAAAGACTGATACAAGCAGGCCTGGATTCATTTCCGGGAGCAGGCGCCGAAATCTTAGTAGACCGCGTAAGAAATTTGATTGCAAAAGGAAAATGTCTAAGCGACGAGTGGCTCGATGTCATGCGAGCGGCACATAAACTAAGATTGACCACATCTGCGACCATGATGTTTGGTACAGTAGAAACCATCGAAGAAAGAATGGAACACCTGGCCCGCATCCGTGAGGTACAGGATGAGAGACCTGCGGGAGCCGTCGGTTTCCTTGCATTCATACCATGGCCTTTCCAGGATGAAGGCACTTTATTGCAAAGAATCAAGCGCGCGCAAAATGAAACGACCGCAGAAGAATATATCCGCATGATCGCTTTGAGTCGCATCATGTTACCCAATATCACCAATATCCAGGCCTCTTGGCTTACCGTCGGTAAAGCGGTCGCGCAGATCTGTTTACACGCCGGTGCCAACGATATGGGCAGTATCATGATAGAAGAAAATGTAGTGAGTGCAGCCGGTGCTCCTTACCGGTTTACAGCCCAGGGTATTCAGGCCGCTATTCGCGAAGCCGGTTTTACTCCGCAATTAAGGGATCAGCAATATAAGTTCAGAAAAATGCCGGAACAGATCGAGCAGCAAATGGATATACCGATGGGAATGAAGGTGAATTGAGAATTGAGAATTGAGAATTGAGAATTGAAAATTGAGAATTGAAAATTGAGAATTGAAAATTGAGAATTGAGAATTGAGAATTCATAACTCATAATTCATAACTCCGCATTCATAATTCCGCATTCCCTATTCCTCACTCCCCATTCCCCCTTCCTCACCCCGCATTCATCAAATCTTCCATTCCAAAAACCCCTTTTTTACCTTGTAGCCATTCAGCGGCTTTGACGACACCTTCCACAAATCCGCCGCGTGAAAAAGCTTCATGGGTCAAGATGATCCGGTCATGGTTTGATTTAAATTCAACGGTATGAGTACCCGGTACGGTACCGATCCGCTCACTGGATATCGGGATCGCTTTCGCTTCACTCCAGGTAAATGAATCGGATGGTTTCCAGGCATCAAATCTTGAAGAACTGCCGATTATTTTTTCTGCCAAGGTTACGGCCGTGCCACTGGGAGCATCTTTTTTCTGATCATGATGTATTTCGTGCAGCCCGAGAGAATATCCGGTATGTTCGTTCATTATTTTACTAAGTACAGAACTTATTTTCCAGAATATATTGACGCCAATACTAAAATTTGTGGAATAAAATAAGCTGCCGTTTTTCTTTGCGCAATAATCTTTTATATCATCCCATTTTAAATGCCAGCCGGTCGTGCCACAGACCACCGGGATCGAGTGGTCAAAACAATACTTCAGGTTTGACACGGCTGAAGCAGGCTGGCTAAATTCGATGGCGAGGTCGGCACCCTGAATCACTTCGATTTCAGTATTAAGCGTCGGATCTGCAATACTGTATATATGATGACCTTTTGCTATACATAATTTTTCGATCTCTTTACCCATCTTTCCGTAACCGATCAAACTGATATTCATTATTGCTTTATTATTTGGATGAGGGGGTAAAATTAAACCATATCCTTATATTTGCTCCGCTCCAAAATAGGCACCAAGAAAAAATAAAGCATGAGTTGGTTTAAACGACTTAGAAAGGGGATTCAAACTTCCACAGTCAATAAGCTGGAAGCCCCGGAAGGTGTTTGGCATAAATGCGAGGTCTGCAAGCATACCAGCACCAAGGCTGAGCTGCAGGAAAATTTTTATAAATGCGTCAAATGCAATCATCATACCCGTATCGGCAGCACTGAATATTTCGAAGTGATTTTTGATAATGATAAGTTTTCCGTCCATTTCGAAAACCTGGAAGCCGTCGATATGCTGGAGTTTGTAGATTTAAAATCCTATAAAACCAGGCTCGAGGAAGCGCGTGTAAAAACAGGTCTGACATCCGCCCTGCAGGTAGCCATCGGAAAAGTCAATAAAAAGAACCTGGTCATTGCCTGCATGGATTTTGCTTTTGTAGGTGGCTCATTATCGAGTGTCGAAGGAGAAAAAATTTGCCGGGCGATCGACCTGGCGATTGAAAATTCATGCCCGCTGTTGATTATCTCCAAATCGGGTGGGGCCCGTATGATGGAATCCGCTTTCTCACTGATGCAGATGGCTAAGACATCCGCCAAACTCACCTTGCTGGAGCAAGCCGGCTTGCCTTATTTTTCATTGATGACCGATCCTACTACCGGAGGAGTCACGGCATCCTATGCGATGCTGGGTGATATCAATATGGCAGAGCCCAAAGCATTGATCGGCTTTGCCGGACCAAGAGTTATAAAAGAAGCAATCAAAAAAGAATTACCTGAAGATTTCCAATCAGCAGAATATTTACTGGAACATGGATTTCTCGATTTTATCATTGACCGGGGACAGCTGAAGAACCGGTTGGATGAATTGCTGACGATTTTTAGCAATAATTAATTGATGAAGTGTTGAACTGTTGAATTGATAAATTGTTATTGAATTGTTGAACTGATTAATTGCTGAATTGTTTAAGAAATGTTTTGTCTGACAATCGCACAATTGAACACTTCCACGATTCAACAATTCCATACTTCCACATTAATTCCCCTATTTTTGTACTATGCTCAAACGAATCGTCGAGACCACAATCCCGACTCAATATGGTGAGTTTAAAATTTTTGCATTTGGCAATCACGAAAATGATCCGTTGCCGCATATTGCTTTGGTAAAGGACCCGATCGATCTACATCAGCCGGTATTGACGCGCATCCATTCAGAATGTCTCACAGGCGATGTTTTTGGATCACAGCGATGTGATTGCGGACCTCAATTGGATAAATCCCTGGAGTTAATAGGTGCCTCGGGCGGTGTTTTATTGTATATGAGGCAGGAGGGTAGAGGGATCGGCTTGATCAATAAGCTGAAAGCGTATCAATTGCAGGACAAGGGAATCGATACGGCGGCAGCCAATACCCACCTTGGGTTTAAGATTGATGAGCGCAGCTATGAAGAAGCGCTAATGATGCTAGAAGATCTCCGGATTTCCAAAGTAAATCTGCTGACCAATAATCCGGATAAGCTCAAGATTTTTGATCAGGGTAAGATCAAATTGATAGAAAGAATTCCATTGGAGATTACCCCGGTACGGTCCAATAAGCGATACCTGCAGACCAAGAAAGAAGTGATGGGTCATCTGCTCAACCTCAAATAATTTTTTTAATGGTAGCTCATTCTTTATGGCATATCGACCCGGCTACCAGCATCATTCAATCAGAAGAAATCAATCCATCAGATGATGCGATCCTGCTGACTTCGTTGTATTCATTGATCAGTACCGGTACCGAGCGAATTGTATCCAAAGGAATGGTTCCTGTCTCTGCCTACGATCGAATGAAAGTACCCTATATGGCCGGAGATTTTTCTTTTCCAATTAAATATGGATATTCATTGATCGCCCGGGATAATAAAGGGAATAGATACCATCTCATGCATCCGCATCAGGACAAAGTCCTCGTGGATAAACAATCCATCACTTTATTACCGGCCGGTTTGCCTTCTAAAAGAGCGAGCCTGATCAGTAATTTAGAAACTATATTCAACGCTTACTACGATGCGGATTTAAAACCGGATGATAAGATTCTCATCGTAGGTTATGGATTAATGGGAGCTTTATTGTCTTTTTGGTTGCGAATAAAAGGATTTAAAAATATTTATGTAACAGAGCCAAGTCAATACAGATCAGGTAAAGCAATCTCCTTCGGGTTTCAATTGATCGATCAAAACAAGAATGAAATCTTTGACAAAGCATTTCATACCAGCAGTAGCCAGGAAGGATTACAATACTGTATAGATCATCTTGCTTTAGAAGGTAAGGTCATTGAACTAAGTTGGTATGGAGATAAAACCATTAATCTAAAACTTGGAGATAGGTTTCATTACAACAGGCTATCGATCATTTCTTCCCAGGTTTCTGTGATCCCTAAACTTATAAATTACTTATATGATTTTGCATCGAGAAAACAGGCCGTGATCGATATATTGATGGGCGATGTCTGGGATCAAATATTGGATTTGGAGATTGGATTTTCGGAAGTGCCGGAATGGTTTGGTAAGATTAGAGGAGGAGTGATGGATTGTATTGGTTTGGTGGTTAAATATCATTAAATTTGGATTTATTTGCTTAAATTTACCATATTTAATTCTGAAAATAATTTCAAAATTGAAATCGAAATTAATTAATTTTACTTCCGATATTAACGCAAGTTTGCCCAAATACAGTCGTTGAACCAACATTGCTTCGCAACGGGTTTTTCACATTGGATTAATCATTATCT
>CALMKY010000420.1 GCA_937867195.1 uncultured Saprospiraceae bacterium
TTTCCTAGCTCTGGAAATGCTGTTCAATTCATATATCTTACCCAATGCAGCCAAAGAAATCAATTCTTTATGTAATAATCAATCTCCCGGTCCCATCGATCTCACATTTGGATTCAATCCGGAGAAATCGTTATCGATGATATCACAATATTCTGAGGCAGCTAAAAAAGTCTATGCGCGGACAGAAATGACGAAAGATGTACTGTATCCCATTGTGTATACTTTTTTGTTTGCCATTATTTTAAGTCTGTTATTTAAAAACACCCCCTTGGCTTTGGTCAATGTACTTCCGATGATCTCAGGAATATTCGATTTATTGGAGAATAGCATGATTGTTTCACTACTTTATTCTTATCCAAACAACAGTCATGGTCAAGCCGTTTTATTAGAAATATTTAAACTCCTAAAATGGATCAGCACCGGATTCGTCATATTCCTGATCTTGTATGGACTCATAAAAAAATATATTATAAGTAAAAAATCAGCTTAGTATTTAGAAAATGAAACGATGTATATTTATTGGACTGGTAATACAAACAGGTTTGTTATTTTCTCAAACGATCGATCAGTATCTTTCACCAGCATTTCCTACCGGTTTGATTTCATCACCTGTTGGAAATAAGATAGCCTGGGTCTTTAATGATCAAGGTAAAAGAAATATCTATGTGGCCAGCAGTCCGGAATTTAAAGCGTCTAAAATCACCTCCTTCGATCAGGATGATGGTATGGAGATCCATTCACTCAATTTTACCCCGGATGGCAATAGATTGATCTATGTAAGAGGGAATGGCGTCAATCATGATGGTGAAGCAGCGAATCCGGCTTTTCTGCAGTCACCTACTTCGCTTACAATAAATATAGTCGACGCAGGGGGTGCCCATCAAAGATTACTGACCAAAGGTTCCTATTATAAACTTTCGCCTGATGGATCTAATATCATTTATAATCAGGCTGGACAGATACATCAATTATCGATTCTGGATACAAATAGTAAAAGCGAAAAATTATTTTCTTCACGAGGTGGTCAAAATAATTATCAATGGTCACCGGAAGGATCCCGTATTGCATTTGTCAGTAACCGGGGTGATCATTCATTCATTGGATTGTACGAAATTGATACCAAAAAAGTAAAATATATTGATGCCAGCATGGATCACGATATTTCACCCGTATGGTCAGTTGATGGAAAGCAGATCGCTTACATTCGGTTACCTCATGTAGCTAATTTACTTCCATTCGAGCCACTAAAATCAAGCAACCCGTGGTCTATCAGAATATACGATATACCATCTGATACAAATAAAGAAATTTGGAAAGCCAGTGCAGGACCCGGCTCTGCACTTTCTGATGAATTACCAGTCAGTGAATCGCTCCTGTGGTGGACAAAAAATAATCAAATCATTTTTCCCTATGAAAAGGAAGGCTGGATCCACCTGTATAGTTTAAATCCTATGAATGGGAATACCAAGATCATTAGTCAGGGAGAAGGAGAAGTGGAAGAAATAGCGATGAGCCATGATCGCAATGCAGTCTATTATGTGACCAATATAGAGGATATCAACCGAAGGCATATCTGGAAATACAATATAAATGATCAATCCACAATATGCATTACGAAAGGAGATGGTATTGAATGGAATCCT
>CALMKY010000421.1 GCA_937867195.1 uncultured Saprospiraceae bacterium
TCCAGGGTCCGCGGGGTTCTGGCGCCATTTGCCTGAATGGGGCTGCAGCCCGTAAAGCGGAAGTGGGAGATATCGTCATCATTATTTCCTATGCAATGATGAGTCCTGACGAAGCTAAAGTATACACACCCATTAATATCTATCCTGACGAATCTAATAAAATCATGTATTAAGCCAGATGAATAAATCTAAATTTTATTCATTAGTAAGATTGTTTGTATTCCTGATCTTTGGAATAGCACTCTTTTACTATATTTTTCATTCACAACAAGAAGAATACCGATCCCAATGTTTGCAAGATCCTAATCATTCAGGTAATTGCAGTTTGTGGTCTAAATTATTACAAGATACCCAACATCTCGATAAGACATTAATGCTTTTGGTGATGTGCGGATTTATTATCAGCAATCTCATGAGAGCGCGAAGATGGGTCATTATGCTCGAAACATTAGGAATCAAATCCGGATTATGGGAGACCTTTTGGGCAGTTCAATTTGGCTATTTTGCCAACCTCGCTCTACCACGCATGGGAGAGTTTGCCCGCGCAGGATCCTTGTCGCGCAGATTAAATGCACCTTTGGAAAAAGTCTTGGGAACGATTATTTCAGATCGTCTACTGGACGTATTTGTGTTGATGATCTTTATATGCATCGGATTATTATTACAGACCAAAGTATTGTTCGAATTTTTAAGTGAAAAAGTCTCCTTGCTGACCTTACTCAAAGTCGGCATCGCAGGCATATTTGTTTTTGTTTTTTTTATTTATTTGCTCAATACGGACCGGTTTTATCATCCGATCATCGAAAAAATAAAAAACAGACTCTCAGGGCTAAAAGACGGCATTGTCTCCGTCGTACGCAATCACAATCCTATGGAAATGATATTGCTCTCTTTCGGGATCTGGATTATGTACTATAGTATGACGATGCTGGGACTAAAGGCGTTTACTCCTACATCGGGTATTACATTAGTACAGGGATTGATTGTCTTTATTATTGGAAGTGTGGGTATGGCGATCCCTACCCCGGGTGGCATTGGTTCTTTTCATTTTTTAACTATGACAGCCTTGGGAATTTACGGCATTTCCCGGCTGGATGGTTTTTCATATGCTAATCTTAGTTTTATATTGATTCAAATCATGACGATATCTATTTTTGGTATCATCGGGATGACTTTTCTTTCTAAATCAAAGCGCGTAACACCCGCTGCATGAAAACTGATTTCATTCAAAAAATAAAAACATTACCGGCATTAAC
>CALMKY010000422.1 GCA_937867195.1 uncultured Saprospiraceae bacterium
TACGTTCAGAGATAGATTTTAAGCAGGGAGGAATTTCAAGGGGATGCACAAGCACATTCCGTAAAGAAAGGGTCGCCCGGATTAAATAATAACACGTTCATTGAAAAGATTGATAAACAATAATAGTAAGCGACTCGCTTAATGACGAGAGGATTTAAAATTTAACATTTAAAATTTATATAAACCCAGGTAAACTGTCAAAAATATTGAATTTAGAAATATTATTTTGTTTTTTGCTGTTTTTTTAATGGCATTACCTGGAATGGTAGTCAGTACCATGATATCACAATGACATTGAAAACTGCAGCAAGGCATACAAGGGGATTTTGGTTGCTCAGGGCCGGCGTCTTTTTTGGAATCTTTACTTAACAGGCAGGTGGGTAAAATATCAAAACCCAAAGAAGAATAGCCGCATATTGCCGGAGAGATTAATAATCCTCCCAGGTAAAATAACATACTATAGACGATGGATTTCAAAATCAAGACAAACTTAAGGGACTTTCGGTATTAAATGAATTCAATCAGGAATTAATATTTTCCTAATATCGAATAACTCTTATTTCAAATTTAAATTTATGAAGTCAATCACTTTGGTCCTCACGGTGTCGACATCAAAATATTCACCATAATGAGGAGCATCTTTGACGATGATGACTTCATTTTTTACACCTGCCAGCCTAAGATAAGAGCCTAAGAGCTTTGATTGTAAATACGGTACCGATTCATCTTTTTCACCATTAATGATGAGAAATGGTGGATCATTTTTATCAACGTAGGTTATCGGGCTGGCTCTTTTGGCCAGATCAGGTCTGTCGATTGCAGAAAAGCCAATCAGATCGGCGATGGGGGAGTGAGGATCATTTTCTTCGCCGATTTTAGTTTCACTTACCAAGTCCGAGGGACCATAGAAATCGACCACCGCTTTGATCCTGAATGATTTTTTTGTACCCGGTGCTATAAAATTAGATACATTATTATTTTGAGAAAGACTGATCAGATTGGCAAGGTGTCCACCTGCACTGAAGCCGATGAGCCCCATTTTATTATGATTAAAACCATATTGGTTCGCATGTTGATACAAATATTCTAATGCGAGATTACAATCCTGGACGATCTGCGGCCATTTGGATTGATTACTCCATCGGTAATCAATTGATGCTAATACAAAACCATTCTCCAGGATAGATGCCAGTGTTTTTTTCATATAGCTCATATCATTGCATTGATCACCGGTGCGCCACCCACCACCGTGAATCCATACGAGCAACGGGCTATTGGGTTTAGCGAGTTTAGACCAATAGATGTCAAGTTTGTGTTTGGCTACTGTATCCCGTGCATATCGTATATTGGCTTTTAGTTTAGTACCAGCCGGAAAATTTTTGATAACGCGATTTGAATCCTGTGCCGCAACATGGATGCACCATACCCACGTAATGATAAACAGATAGTACCTAAGTTTCATACATCAGATTTGAATCACGAATATAATGAATCTTAGAATCGGAATTCATAAGCGGAATTACCAACTACCCCCACCACCTCCTCCAAAACCTCCACCACTGAATCCACCACCAAAGCTGCCTCCACTCAAACCTCCTTTACCACTACTGATATCCATCGGAGGAGCTGTAAATGCCGATGTAATTTCGTGGGGCTCGAAATGCCTTGTAAAATCTGATAAGGGCGGAGATGATAGGTGGCCGCTGCCACCAATCCAGGGTACGCCATAGTAGCCATACCAGGCAGGCCCGTTGGGATAGTAGGGTTGCACTTTTTGGATAAATAATTTGTCCAGCCCAAATGCTACTGCATATGGATAGACTTTTTCGAAATATTGTGGATCTTTCGAGGTAACATTGGCAAATTCATTCGAAGGTCTTACTTTGATAAAATCATGAAAGGATGTAAGTCTTTGTTTGAGTTCGTACCCTTTAGAAGATAAGACATCAGGTTGCAATAAGATGATGATCCCGGCGATTACCCCGAT
>CALMKY010000423.1 GCA_937867195.1 uncultured Saprospiraceae bacterium
TTACACGGTGCAAGATATCGTTTTCAGCTGCGACACTCTTATGTCCAAGGTCAAGACAAACAAGATCGTCTCCTGGTTTTGAAATCACTCTGGCAATGATCACGGCTGCCGGTATAAAACCCACCTCATTCTCTACGGTTGCATAGCCTTTATCCCAATACACAAAAGTGCCTGGACTGCATTCGACTTCCATCCGTGATGAATGGCAAGGAAATGTAGGCGAACCTCCACAAATAATTGAGTATTTCATCTTTAGATTCAATGTATTGATCCAGGATTGTAATTGTCCGTATGCTGTGTCAGATTTCACTTTTCGTAATTTAAAATCCTGATCCCTGATATGCCCATCATAGAAATGAAAGCCTTTAAAAATCATATTTTCTTTCTTAAATAAAGCATGTAATAGGTCGGTTGCTTTTTCCAGAGCAATGCCGGTTCGATGCATCCCCGGATCGATATCTATATAAGCATTGAGCTTTACGCCGTAACGTTTTCCAATATTCTCCAATTGATTAGCCCCATCCATATGGTCGATTATCGATGAAAATTCCGTATTAGGAAATTGATGTACCAGCCTAAGGTAACGTTCTAATTTAGGTCCGATCAATGGATAAGCGATCAATACATCCTTGGCTTCCAGTGTCCCAAGTAATTCAGCTTCCGCGATCGTAGCGCATTTGAATTTGGTAATCCCGGATTGGATGGACATTCTGGTCACATCAGGGGATTTGTGTGTCTTGATATGTGGCCTAAGTCTATCGACATTCCCTACTCTGGCAATCGCGTGGTCAATATTGAATTGGACCCGATCGGGGAATACAAGGATAGCAGGAGTATCAATCTGCTCGGGATTATTGATTTCGTACCATTGCATGATCCAAAGATGAGAATAATATCATTCTCCTTTAAAGTTTGGTTTTCTTTTTTCAACAAACGCACGCACGCCTTCTTTAAAATCATTACGATCAGCAAGCCAGGTAAACGCATCTCCTTCAAAACTGATGCCTTCATTTAGAGCATGACCGGATGAAAAATTGATAGCATCGATAATGCGTGAAATGGATAATGGAGCTTTTGAGGCTATCTTTAGAATAATTTCTTTAGACTTTGCCAATAATTCATCTGGCGGGGTCATATGATTTATCAAGCCGAGCTTCAAGGCCAGGTCTGCATCGATCATTTCTCCGGTAAGTGTCAATTCAAAAGCTTTAGCCTTACCAATGATTCTCGGCAATCGCTGTGTGCCACCATAACCCGGTAAAATACCAAGGGTAATTTCAGGAAGACCAAATTTTGCGTGATGGCTTGCAATTCGCAAATGACAGGCCATAGCAAGTTCGCATCCTCCACCTAATGCATATCCATTGACAGCCGCAATCCAAGGTCTTCTAAAACTTTCAATGCGGTTCATGACATCATTTCCCAATTGCAGAAATGACTTTGCCGTTCCCTGTTCAATCCCGGCAAATTCGGTAATATCCGCGCCGGCAACGAAAGCTTTACTTCCGGCACCCGTCAAAATAACCCCTTTGAGTGCTTGGTAAATATTTAGTTGATTTAATACTTCATTTAGTTCTGTAAAAACAGCTTTATTCAATGCATTCATCGCCTGGGGCCGGTCAATAGTAATCGTCACCAAGCCTGATTCGTCCTGGATCAACAAATGTTGATAATCTTCAAAATTCATATTCTAAAGATAGTCGATGGCCAGTTGATGCTATTTACTATTTTATATTTTCTATAAAATAACTGCAGGTTAGACATGGAGGAAATAATTGTTTAATACCATTTCTATGAATCGATTGCCCTGTCCTTGACAACGAAAGTGTACTTTTACATCAGGCAACGGTGAAACTTAGTCCAGATCGAAAGAAGCGGAAAGTATCCAATACAATGAATAGAATCACTCCGGCCTGAAGGTCAAAACATTCTGTTTCTTCTAAAAAACCAAAGTAGAATCAATACAATTAGGACGGAAATGAAAGCTACATAAAAGTATGCAAAGGGTTTATCTCTAAAGGGAAGATCTACGTTCATGCCAAAAAAACTGAAAATCAACGTAGGGACGGTCAATGCGATGGTAACTAATGTCAGTCGCTGGATAAAAATATTTTGATTGTTTGAAACAATGCTGGCATAGGCATCCATGGTACCGGATAAGATATTCGTATGACGATTGGCTGTATCGAAGGCTTGGCTATTATCAATTAGAATGTCTTCGTATAAATCAGCTTTTTCTTCATCGGCTGCAATTTGCAGAAAATCGGTGCGCTTCATTTTGAGTTTTACAAGATCATTGGCACTTAAAGAGTTTACGAAATAAACGAGCGATTTTTCAATTCGCAGTAATTGTTGAAGTTCCGCACTTCTGCTTGAATCATAGAGTTCCTGTTCAATCATATTGCGTTTAATATTAAGTCGTTTCAGCGCATCCAGATAAGCCCAAACATTCTGATCTAAAAAAGCGATCACAAATCCTCTTTGATCTGCAGGATCGGCATTTTTTACTTTTCCATCTATAAACTTTTGAAGTATGGTACCGTCCTGGGCACAGATGGTAATGATTGCATCAGGCGTGATCAAAAGGCCGATGGGTATTGTGATATAGATTGGTTGATTTTCTCCTTCGTCAGGATTTAAAATAGGCGTTTGGATCAACAGAAACCTCAGATTTTCGTCCCATCGCTCAAATCGTGATCTTTCAAGAGAGCCCGATCGCTGAGCGCCACGATCGTGATCCCGCGACGGCGTCTCAAACTCTGCCTGGAGGTAGCCGCCATCATGAGCCCGGCCTCCCGCGATAGATCCATGTGCTCAGCCGCGCGGGTGTGTCCCAGCCCCCGGACCGGTCGCGCCAGCGAAGCTGCACCGCGACCCGCTTGGAGCCTTTGCCCCCGGCCGCGCCGTCTTCCTCGACCTCGATGCGAAGCTCCGGGTCGGGCAG
>CALMKY010000424.1 GCA_937867195.1 uncultured Saprospiraceae bacterium
ATACTGGGGTCAGATTAAAACGGAATTAGGGGGTCAGTATGCTCCGGAATCTACAACCATTCGGATGCCATATTTTTGATCGTTGACATTTATAGTTGAATTGAGGAAGAGAAAATTATCGTGTAAATTATTTATTTGAATCTTATCTGACAAAGGCAGCTCGATCTCAAAACGACAGATTTTGATACAATAACTGATTCAATCACAGTTATCCAAAAAAAACACCATCTATTTTAAATGAATTACCCTGGTAATCATCTATATGAAGAAGTATCAAAAAACTTATAGAAAGAAACTTGTCATCATTGCGGAAAAAGCTATCTCCTGACCTTAAAAAGTATAAAATGAAAAAGAAAACTGTTTTAAATATTCCTACAAGGTAATGTAAATACTCAAAGCCAAATAGCTTAAACTAAAATAATTGATCAACCAAGTTTCAATTATGCCTATTTATTTTCAAACATACCATCATAGCCATTTCCACTGCTACTGGCTATTTTCTGTGGTTGATTAAGATTTAATTGATCAGCCGCAGATGAAGAGGTGTTATTGCCACTGAGCAAAAGGTTACTTTGCTGCTCCCATTGCTCCAGCATTTTAGCTCCCTGCTCTTCAAAAACCCCGTTTTGCAGATCAATACTGTTCATGAAGTTTGAAGAAAGCTCCATGAATCGTTCCATTTCCCCGACTTTATTGGCAACATCGTCTGTGATATTTTCGAGAGCAGCATCAAACATGGCCCGTTTGTCTTTATCGCCCGATAATACTGACATGGCAGATCGCATGGCACCGTAGGAAGTGCGTATGGCTTTGCGCTCTTCGGTTTTTACTTTTACCTGGTCACGGGTATCTTCGAGCAGCACTTCGGAATTTGAATACATTTTAGTCAAAACCCTGTAGAGAATATCCATCTTCCCTTTGAGTTCTGCGTATTTACTATTTACATCCTGAAGGCGGGCCGCTTTACGCGATGCCAGGACCATCTGATCGTTTTGCCCAAGCTCTTTCGCTTTGGAAGCCAGCATCATATTTTGCTGAATCTCTTTATTATTATCATCAATATTGGTGGCCAGTTTTCTGATCTGACCTTTGAGGTTACCGATTTGAGTGGACATTTTTTCAAGATTGCTTTCCAGATCTTCCACATAGTTTTTTAGGATTCCGATCGGGTCAATCGTAATGAACAAGCCGGTAACCCAACGCATCATACTTTTATAAGCATAGCTGACCAATGTCCGCATTTTGGGGTCAAACACCATATACAGGATTGCACCTAAGACCAATAACATTCCAGATAAATACAGCAGGTTACTGGCTAGACCTATCAAGGTAGGTAATGCCTTATATAATAAATATCCTCCACCGAGTAAAATACCTGCAAGAAAAATAGTTCCGGTAGTACCCTCAGGCCTTTTCCAGAATGATTTAGGAGATGTAGGGGCTGAATTAAACGGAGTATCTGCCATAATTTAGTTAGTTGTATTATTATTTTTTACAGATTAAAATTATAAATATTTATTGAATGTATCGACATCAGTTTTTATGCGATCATTCAGGGAATGATAAGCATCTTCAAATTGTCTTGCTGTCTCAGCACTTTTCGCTTTATCACCTTCGATATCATGACTCGCATTTTGAATGCGCAATTCCATATCGTTGATTTGTTTTTCAAGGTCTGCGATCTGGGCTTTGAGTTGCTTGATCTTTTCAGTCAGCTGAGCAGGCTCTTTCTCTTTTTGAGCAATCTTTAGATTATTATTTTTCAGTGCCAGATCAAATTTGCTTTTCTCTTTCGCTAAGACATTGCTATAGGTCTGAACATTGTCGATCAGCTTTTGCTTGGTAATGCCTAAGGTACTTGCTGTCGTATAGGCAGATTTGGTAGCTGTCTCTTCATTCATGCCCATGGTATCGATCATCGTTTTGACAGACTGCTTAAATTTGATATAATCAAATCCGGTGCTCGCATTGGCATTGGCTTGAATGGCTGCATAGAGGGATTCTACAATTTTGTGATCTTCAGAATGGATCGAAAATAAGTCTTCGATGGTGTAGGCCATATTGGATAATTATTAATTTATGAAACAATGTTATTAGAAATCCGAAGAGCTTTTAAAGGTATTCGGCAAGGTATGTTTTTATTCGTACTAAAGTAAGAAATTCGCAGATGAAAATTCAGGCATTCTTCTGAGTCTTTAAGAAGGATTTATCGCTGACCAATACCCAATTGACCTTGATATCTACAAAATCGGCACGTGGAAATATCTTCATAAACACCTGATCCAGGAATTCCATATTGTGCATAACGTGCTTTGGTTCCAGGGCAATTCGGTTATATAATAATAAACCACCCGGCAGCAAGGAAGAAGCCAGTTTTTTGATAAACTCCCTTGTTTCAAATTGAAGGGGCACGAGATCGTCTATAAAAATATCAAACAGGATCAGGTCATATTTCTGTTGATTCTGCACCATATAGGCATAGGCATCGGCTTTAATGTATTCGATGGGGGATTTAAATTTTTCAGCAGTGTATTTCTTGGTGAGGTAATGAGTCGCCTCGTCAATATCCACGACCGTAAAATGCATTGGAACTTTATTCTTCGCTTCAATAATTTGAATGACAGAGCCAAGACCAAGTCCAAGTACCAATATCTTTTCCGGTTTGAATCGCTTCCAGTCAATCTGATTAGCCGTAGCGGTAAAATTTTTATATAAATCTTCAAAACTATAGACGACTTTATCGGTATAGAGTTGATACCTTCCCTGAATCATCGAAACAGACAAGCTTTTACTATGCTTACTTCGTACAGTTTCGACATGCACTTCGGTGAGATACGATTTACTCTTCTTTAAAATGCTTTGCCTGGCCAAAATGAAAAACGTCAATTATTTAAAATCAGTGCATTGCAAAAAAACCTGCGACCAACATAACCATCAACCCAAAAATACCCATCGCCAATCCCAAAATGAAAAGAATTCCGTATGCCTGGAAATAATTTTTAAGATTAGCCGATGCAGATTCCAAAGCTTCGTAGTTATTTTCCCGCAGACCAATGGCTACTTCAACGCCGAATTTATATGACCACCAACTTATTAAAAAATAGACAGCAGCCATAAATAAATAAAGCACCCCCACAAATGCAAATCCGCCTCCAGGTACGGCTCCCATGCCTTCCTGGCTCTGTATCGCCTGTTTGAGCATACCGCCTCCCATGAACATAAAGACAGCGACAAACGCTATAAAGCCAGAAAAAATAAACCCTAAGATTCCTACGGTTTTAGCCCATCTGCCCGCGCCAAACAATTGATTTTTGGCTAAAGGACTCAATAAATCCTGATTGGTATTTTCCATCGTGTAAAATTAATAAATCCGATGCGTACCTGGTTTTTTAAGATATCGATCTTAGAACACCATACTCATCACTCACAATTGAGATGATGTATTGCGTTACCATTTTACTTTATATTGCCTTTCTTCAATTCATGCACAGCATAATCAGCAGCTCTTGCGGACAACGCCATATAGGTCAGAGATGGATTTTGAGTGGAAGTACTCGTCATACAGGCGCCATCGGTTACGAAAACATTTGGCACTGCATGCATTTGATTCCACTTATTGAGTATAGACGTTTGGGGATCTTTCCCCATACGGCAACCACCCATTTCATGTATATCCAGGCCCGCGGCCTGATGGCTATCGTTGGTTTTAATATTAATATAACCGGCTTGAGTAAACATTTCTGAAAATTGTTCAAAAAAGTCCAGAATCATTTTTTCATCATTATCATCGTAACCAATATTAAATTTTAAC
>CALMKY010000425.1 GCA_937867195.1 uncultured Saprospiraceae bacterium
TTGGTTTACCGATATAACTTTGAGAAGGTAGTCTTCCATCATAGATTGTATTTTCACCAAAGAAAATATTCAATCGTTTTCCGGTCTCTACATCAATTGCATATCCCGGGAACCAGGACATTCCCTGACCATCGTTGTCCGGATCAGCAATTCCATCATTATTGTTATCATCTTTACCGACGGAAGGACTCTTCCTTAAATCCATGTTTTTTGTTGAGCCCAAGGTGGGAATACCGAGTCCCGTAGTAGTAGAAAAATAATATGGCGAAGCTGTCTCTACCACGACACATCGACTCCAAAGGTTTTTGTCAGGAGTGAGTACTATATCTACATTGTTTAAATTCTGCAAAGTAAATCCGGGATTATCTCTCATAATGGAGAATCCGTTACCGGCATCCATCCAGGAAGGTGAGATGTATGGATTGGTTATATCGGTTACCCTATAATCTGTAAGATAAAATGGAACGAAGGAAGCTCCGCCACCCATGGTAGACAAAGCTTGCTTTTGATCCAATAAGAAATCAGCTTCATTTTTACCAGTTTTAATATAATTGGTGACTCCACTTGTACCATCCGGCACGAAAGTCAACCATTGTTTGTTGGCATCTTTATAGGTAATGGTCGCACCGATTGCACCGTTTGTACCCAGCGGATCATCACCGGCGTCAATGGACTGACCAATCGTAACGGAGAATCCATATTGAGCAATCAGTTGTTCGTTTAATTTTTCTATAGATGTCTCAGATAAAATGACTTTAGAAGGGTCTTTGGTATTGACCAATTTCCATCGAACAGGAGGATCGAGTTGGCCATTGGAAAGATCCCGATCCGTAAAGGATAATACGAAGTTTCCATCCTTTACATCCAGCGGATTGAAAATTTTTACTTCTATCGGACCAGCCCCTTTTTTGTATACAATTCTTCCATCAAATTTATTACTTATAATGGCTGTGCGCATGGAGTCTGTCATATCCAGAAAGCTGCCACCTGCTCCTACACCATCTAATCTGGTAATGGCTGATCCGTTTCCATACAGAGCATTTAGATTTGCGGTCACAATGGGTCTGGGTACCGGAACATACGTTTTGATATTCCGTCGACCTTCGAGATAAGGATGCTTTTGTCCTATGACATCCCTGGCATTGAAGGGAGTATAGTTATTATAAGCATAAGCTATCGCCGTATAATAATATTTTCTGTGATTGACGAGCCTGCGATCGCCCACTGCAAACTGATCGTCTTTGATATCAAAACTGTGTTTAACACCCACATCGTTACCTTCCACTTTTATTTCGGGATACCATACAGGTTGAGATGAATTAGGGTCTGCAATTGATTTCCAGTTATAGATATTCTTTACATTGTTTTTTACATCCACCTGGAAAATGAGTCGTGCCTTATTGATATCATCCACATCCGCTATTCCCACGCTGGCATCTTTTAACTGAAAGATTTTATAGCCTTCAAATTTGTATAAACTATCATTGATCCCTTTTGGTGCCTGAAGATCGGGTTCCTGGTATCCTTCACCGGCATTATTAGATCTCAATGCATCATTGGATAATAATAAAATGAGTTCCTGGTTCAGTTCAATAAAATCAAGATCCGGAGCATCCGGTCCATCTGTAATGTCAAAACAATTGTCAAATAATGCCTGGGCAATATCGTCGGCTGATGTCAATCGATCAATATTGGGACAAGGATAGTCAATATCGGGTACCCAGACGACACCGATGATTAATTCATTGACTGCACCCGGATCCAATCTAAAGGGTCCGGAGGCCTGAATCGTGCGCCGATCTCCATAATCCAGGTTAGCGGTACACATCGACCAGCCTTTTGAATCGTTTGGCGGATCAACAAACGCATAATTATTTCTTTTACCTCCAATGCGATAGGAAGACCCTCCCTGGGAGAATGGAGTTCCATCTTTCCAAGATCCGGACATATAATTATAATATTCCGGAGCAATGCTGGGATCGGTCATGGCGTCTGGCCAGTTGCCTACACCTGCATTATTAAAATAGGTAAAGGATGACATACCTATTTCCTTTCCGTGTTCATCCAACGGACCTCTGAAATAATCCACCCCCAGTATCGGGATATCATTACAATAAGTATTAATCCCTCCTGGACAGGAACAACCCGTCTCACCATCGGTAGCATCTTGATTGTATACATAAGCTAAAGACCTTTTTACATCGCATCCGATGTAATCGTCTGTATAACACCCAAGATCAGGATCTACAAACATTGCAAAGAAAGTACTATCAATACTTTGGGTTGCCCGATTGATTAGCTTATAGCGTTGGAACGTCATGTTATTGATTTCATCATTGGTAGCATAAGCAAAGGATTGTACCTGGATTTCCATTTGTATGGGTTTACCTTGTGTCTGCGTATGAATGCCTCCGGCATCATTGTAAATCCAAAAAGTCATTTCATCAGGATATTGGGGAGCATTACAACCTCTTACTTCAACAATAGGGTAGTCTCCCATGCAAGGATCATATTTACCATCCCCATCCTGATCGTAAAATGCTGCAAGCCCCTGACTGGTATTCGGTAAATCAAATCCGTTAATGCTTTTAAAATATGGATTACCTCTCGCAGGCCATCCCTTTACGTCTTGCGGAATATTTTTACAATCAAGCTGCGTACCCGAAGCCACAGCCTCCTGATATGCTTTGATATGGGATGCAATGTTGGTGGGGTTATGCTTAATGTATTAGCGTATGCAGACGACATTGTTCTGCTTGCTCCGTCTTGGCGTGGTCTTCAATGTCTGCTCGA
>CALMKY010000426.1 GCA_937867195.1 uncultured Saprospiraceae bacterium
TGGAAAGTGAAGAACTCATCTGGGATGAAAGTCGGGCCATTATTTACACCCATAAATTTTTTAAATGGACAAAAGATAAAGAAATCGGTACAGGATTTTTCTTTGAAGCGGATCAATCATTTAAAAAAATAAAAATGAGAGCCACGGAAGCGGATAATATTGAGATACCCGGATTTACACCGACTAAAGACACAATATATAAATAGTCGTGCTTGCTTAAGCTCTTAATTAATTCCGGAACCTTGACTTTTTCTTCTTTGTTCCTGGAAGATAAAATCCGGAAATTGACTGGTTTTTCAGAAAAATGGACTAATTCTCAATGCAATAAGCCACATTCTCCGGCAGGGTTTTAGTTCTTGCCATCATTCACAATTCGTTAATAATCAAGACTTAATTATTGCTTAATCTTATTTTTACACAATATAAATCGAGCGCATTATGCGTTTTTAAGTTAATTTTGCATACTCCTAAAAAATTACTGATTGCAAAAAGGGTGATCAGCATCTTGAGCGTAGTCAGCAAGCTTAGTTTATGAAACAGTGTACGATAGCAAAGGATTGTGTTTTTAGCGGCATCGGCTTGCACACCGGTAAATCTGCAACCATGACTGTAAAAGCAGCACCCATTAACCATGGCATCAGGTTCCAGAGAATAGACCTCAAAGACAGCCCGATTTTACCTGCAGATGTTAACAGAGTCATATCCACCAACAGGGGTACTACCATTAAAACAGGTGAAGCACAAGTGAGTACCGTAGAGCATATTCTCTCTGCCCTGGCTGGATTGGGTATCGATAATGTGCTAATTGAGATCGACGGTCCTGAAGTGCCTATTATGGATGGAAGTGCACGAGAATTCACTGAAGCTTTTCTAAAAACCGGTACGATCCAGCAGGAGTTTGATAAAGATTATTTAGAGATTACAGAAGCTGTTGCATTTAAGGATGAGTTGAGTGGCACAGAATTAATTGCCGTACCGTCTGATAAATTTGAAGTAACAGCGATGATTGATTTTAAATCACCGTTCCTCGGTCAACAGTTTGCCAGCCTGGGTGATTTAACAGAATATGAAAAAGAGATTGCACCTTGCCGCACCTTTGTATTCTTGCGCGAAATTGAAAAGCTCGCCAATGAAAATTTAATCAAAGGCGGAGATCTCAATAATGCCATTGTCATTGTGGATCGACTAATGAATCAGGCAGAATTGGATGATTTAGCGACCAAACTCAACAAGCCACAGGTACGGGTAGAAAAAGAGGGTATCCTCAATACTGTGGAATTACAGTTTCCAAATGAAGCGGCACGACATAAGGTATTGGATATTATTGGTGACCTGGCTTTGGTAGGAAAGCCGATTAAAGCAAAAATAGTTGCCAACAAACCTGGACATACAGCCAATGTTGAATTTGCTAAATTGCTTAAGAAAAAATACCTTGAAAATCGAAAATTAAAAGGGAAGCCGATCTATAATCCAGATGATGCACCTCTGATGGATACACAAAAAATTCAAAGTTATCTCCCGCACCGACATCCATTCCTAATGGTTGACAAGATCATCGAACTGAGCGATCAACATGTGGTTGGTATAAAAAATATTACCTTCACAGAAGCTTGGTTTGCAGGACATTTTCCAAACAATCCTGTATTCCCGGGTGTGTTACAAATCGAAGCATTGGCTCAGACAGGTGGTATATTGGCAATTTCTCAACAACCAGATCCAGGCAATTGGGATACTTATTTTGTCAAAATTGACAATACCAAATTTAAAGCTAAAGTCTTGCCCGGGGACACACTCATATTGAAAATGGAACTTATGCAGCCTATTCGCAGAGGCATTGTACAAATGCTTGGCACGGCTTATGTAGGTAATAAAATAGTTTCGGAAGGTGAGTTGACTGCTCAAATCATTCGCAGAGATACTTCCTTCACACCATCTATCAATTCAATTTAAAATAATCTAAAAAATTATGGATATATTGACATCATATCATCCCACGACGAATATTCATCCTGATGCCCGCATTGGTCATAATGTTCACGTTTCCCCTTTTGTGACTATTGAAGGAGATGTAGAAATCGGTGACAATACCTGGATTGGTCCCAATGCTTGTATCTTGGACGGAAGCCGGATTGGAGAAAATTGTA
>CALMKY010000427.1 GCA_937867195.1 uncultured Saprospiraceae bacterium
GTTAGACAAGTACGCAATACGTTTCTTGGTCAAATGCAGACTACTTCTGCCTGTCCCACTTGCCAGGGAGCCGGTACAGTCATTACTTCGCATTGCCAGACCTGTAAAGGAGACGGCCGCACCCAAGGCGAAGAAGTGGTAGATGTTGACATTCCGGCGGGTGTAGAAGATGGTATGCAACTTTCTATGCGCGGCAAAGGAAATGCCGGCGCCAAAGGAGGTAGCTCAGGAGATCTGATTATAGTCATCAAAGAAAAACCTCATGATATGCTTAGACGCGATGGTTCTAATTTGATATTTGATATGTACCTCAATTTTGCAGATGCTTCGCTGGGTGCCAGTATAGAAGTGCCCACATTGGATGGTAAAGCCACGATCAAAGTTCCTGCCGGAACACAAGCCGGCAAAGTATTCAGGTTAAAGGACAAAGGATTGCCTTCGGTACAGTCGTATCAAAAAGGAGATTTATTAGTGCAAGTCAATGTGTGGACACCGAAACAATTAACAGATGAAGAAAAAGAATTACTGTTGCGCTTAAAAGAAATGCCTAATTTCCATCCCAATCCTGGTAAATCGGAGAAAAGTTTCTTCGATAAAATGAAGGGATTCTTTTCATGAAATACGGCATCCTATTTATTTTTTTTGTTGTTTGTTTTGCCTCTTGTGATGGCCCGGACTATTTATTCCAAAGTACGAGACTATTGAAAGATGATCATTGGATGATCTCTGATTCTGCATCCTTTACTTTCAATGTAACCGATACCAATCGCTATTACAATCTGCAATTGGAAATCGATCATGGAAAGAAATATCCCTATGAAAATCTTTATCTTAGGATCGGTACCACGTTTCCCGATAGAAAATATACCAGCGATCTAATCAATATCGACCTGGCCAACACTTCAGGACAATGGTATAGTGATTGTCGTGGTAAAACCTGCTCAATTTATATCGATCTGCAGAAAAATTTATTATTTCCTCAATTAGGTAAATACAGTCTGGATATCAAACCGTGGATGAGAATGGATACCGTGCCGGAAATATACAGGATTGAGCTAAAAGTTGAAAAAGGTAACAAAAGGAAAAGGTAATCGGTCGGCTATTCATGATTGCTTTTATGCAAATTGAATGTGTTAGATCACCGTTGTATTCCTTATTTTTGCAAAAGAATAAATATCATTGAAACATGTCAGCAGAACTAGATAAACAAATGGGTGGTGCGCAAGATCTAATGCATAAAGCAGTCGATCACCTCGTGCATGAACTACAGAAAGTAAGGACGGGAAAAGCGAATCCTGCCGTTGTGCAAGATGTAAAAGTAGCTTATTATGGCAGCCCTATGCCGATCAATCAGGTGGCCAATGTGAGTCTATCGGATTCACGTACTATTATTATACAACCCTGGGAAAAGTCCATGTTAGGTCCTATCGAAAAAGGGATCTTTGAAGCTAATCTTGGACTTACGCCAATTAACGATGGAGACTTGATACGGGTTACGGTACCTCCTCTAACAGAAGAAAGAAGGAAGGAGTTGGTTAAGCAAGCCAAACACATGGGTGAAGAAGCTAAAGTAGGTGTACGAAATGTCAGACATAAAGTGCTTGATATGATCAAGAAGGCCGTTAAAGAAGGTACTCCTGAAGATATTGGTAAAAAAATGGAATCTCAATTGCAAGATATGGTTAATCAACATGTCGATAAAATCGATAAAATGATCAAATCCAAAGAAGATGATATCATGAAAGTATAATCATTGATTTTAGTTATTTATCGGCATTATGCATACTTTCGAATTAATCGAAGAAGCGGTGCGCTTCATTCAGGCCCGTGTTTCGCTCAAGCCCAAAGTTGGTATTGTATTGGGTACCGGATTGAGTGGTTTCTCTGACGAATTGACCAATAAACAAGAAATACCCTACAGACTCATTCCTCATTTTGTAGAAAGTACGGTTGCAGGCCATGCAGGTAAGCTGGTTTTTGGAATGTTGGAGAATACTCCTGTCGTCATGATGGCCGGCAGGTTCCATTATTACGAAGGGTATACTTTAAATGAAGTGACTTTCCCAATTCGAGTCATGAAATTCTTAGGGGTTGACCGAATGATCATCACCAATGTAAGCGGTTCATTGCAGGAAAGATTTAAAGCAGGCGATCTTTTATTGGTCAACGATCATATCAATTTGTTGCCTTCCTCCCCGTTAAGAGGACCCAACGATGAGAGAATGGGTTCAAGATTCCCGGATATGATGCAAGTCTACGACCGGAGCATCAATCAGAAAGGTCTAGCGTTTGCACAAGCAAATGGCATCAAAGTGCACGAAGGGGTCTATGTAGCGACACAAGGTCCGAATCTTGAAACAAAAGCAGAACGTATTTTTTTTCAAAGGATTGGTGGAGATGCAGTCGGCATGTCTACGGTGCCTGAAGTCATTGTGTGCAAACATATGTCCTTACCGGTTAATGTATTTTCGATTATTTCCAATGAATTTAATGTAGAGACTTCCATCGAAGAGGTGATATCCGTAGCGAAAGCGAGTGAAGCTAATTTAAGATTGTTGATTAAAGGAGTTTTGAGATGATTTGACATCTTCGCATTCGCAATTATTCGACTAAAGTAACTTTACTGCTTGCTCATACGAGGAAAAAAATTACAGGTTTGCGCGATTCTTATTGCATTGCTTTCCTTTTCTTATCAGCAATTCGTATTACAAGTAATATTCCGACGAACAAAGCAAGCAAAAAGAGTTGGGCAAATCGAATATATCCATTGGCTGGATGGAGTACCCGGTTGAACATTGTCGGAATATTGGATATCAGGATGAAACCCAACATACATGGCGTTACATATTTGATGATGATTCTAACGATCCCCGGCACTTTGATTTCAGCGCCCCGATTGATTTCGTGCCAACCTTTATCGATTCCCCAAACCCAGGCATACAAAATCAATTCAAGAAATCCGAAGATCACCAAAGAATAAGTGCCTGCCCAATCATCAAATTCATTGAAAACCCCCTGGTTGTAGAATAAAATGGTTGGTAATCCCATGACCAAAACCAGTAGACCAAACACTTTGGCACCTCTTTTAAAGGGTATACCAAACTCATCATTCAGAAAACCGATGATCGGAGTACCCATTGCAAGCGATGACGTAATACCGGCTATAAATAACAATCCAAACCAAAATACACCCGAAATCATGGCAATCACCGTACCCCATTCCTGGAATAGGTAAGGCATCGTTTTAAATCCCATACCAAAACCGCCAATGCTCTTGACCATATTGGACATTCCATCAATGCCTAAGTAACCTGCGGTAATGGGTATGATAATGGCACTTCCCAATACGATTTCTACAAATTCATTCATCCATCCCGCTGACATGGCTCCCAATGCCACATCCTCATCTTTTTTCATATACGATGCATAGCATTGAATGGATGCCATACCGACGGCAAGGGTAAAAAATATTTGGCCTGCTGCAGCAATCCACACCGATGGTTTCCAAATACTGGTATAGTCCGGAGTCCATAAAAATCTTAATCCATCTATGCCTGAATTGATCGCACCATGCTGACCGGCTTGCAAGGTCAAGGATTGGAATGCCAATATGGCCCCGAAAATAATCAGTAACGGCATGCCGTACAGTGCAACTTTTTCGATTCCTCCTTTGAGCCCATTTGCCAGGTAATAAACATTGATTAAAATACAAAGAACATAAAATATAAATGTCTCACCTGGAATGCCTCCGCCTGAATAATGTGTGGTATACTCATCAAAGAATTTACTCACCTCCGCCTGACTCATGCCGTGAAAAGTGTTGATGACAGAATGAAATACATAAGACAAGGTCCAGGATTCGATATAGCAATAATAACCGGCGACCGCAATATTGATAAACATACCAAAGACTCCCAGGTATTTAACCCATTGAGCAGTAGACATTCGCTGGATAATGAAGGGAATATTGTGATCCCCATTTGGTCTTCCCGGGTAGCCAATACCGGCAAATCTACCCATCGACCACTCTACAAATAAAAGGGGTACACCAATTAATAAAAAACAGACTAAATAAGGGAAAATAAATGCACCACCTCCATGATTGATTGCCTGAACGGGAAATCTCAAAAAATTGCCAAGACCTACGGCATTCCCTGCCATCGCCATTACCAAACCTATTTTAGTGCCCCAGCCATCACCGTTGTTTTTATTTTTAGTCGAATTAAGCAGCACTTTGAGAAAATAGTAAACTGTAATCACGGTAACTATGACACTGATCACGGTATAATTGATAATTGCAGATTTATTCATTTAGGTCATTAAACAATTTAGAATGGAAAGGTAAAAAAGTTATAAAATTTAGAGCGAATTCAAAGAAAATAAAAAGCCGGTGATGATCACCGGCTTCCCCATTTATAAACTAAAACTAAGTATTTAACATCAAAGATATACATATTACATTAATTTTTAATATGTATTGTATTAAAATTTAATATTATAAAAA
>CALMKY010000428.1 GCA_937867195.1 uncultured Saprospiraceae bacterium
GGCGATTGATATGGGAAATAATATTTTTAATACATATCCTACTGACCTGGATGGTAAACCGAGGATTATTAATAATACCATAGATATCGGGGCTTTTGAGTTTGGGAAAGTAGTTGATTGTAATTTATATTCCTCCACTGTCTATGTCGATTCATCCGCGACGGGTGCCAATAACGGTACATCCTGGTCAGATGCATTTACTGATTTACAAGATGCATTGGCTGTAGTTAGATTAGGTTGTGCTGATACTGTCAAAGTAGCACAGGGTACTTATTACCCAAGTGACACTACATTTATAACAGATCGATGCACCGGTTTGCCGATCGATACCATGTATCCCGATCGGACGATAAGTTTTAATATACCGGATAGTGCTGTTTTATTAGGTGGATATCTTTCCGGTGGATCAGTGGATCGGAATTGGGAATGTAATAAGACGATATTGTGTGGAGATATTGATCGGAATGGTGATAGTATGAACAATAGCTATCATATAGTTTTGACGACAAACGTGAGTAATAAAACAGTTATTGACGGTTTTTGTATTATAGGTGGAAATGCAAATGGAAATGGAGATGCAATGAATGGTGGAGGATGGTATAATGATGGCAGAGGATTGGGTCATTCATCCAACCCAACTTTATTGCATTTGAGGATTATAAATAATATTTCTTCACTCAATGGCGGAGGAATGTATAACAACGGAAGAGATAGAGGGACGGCCAATCCGACTTTAATCGATGTGGTTATTTCCGGTAACGTTGCCGTTCAGGGAGGGGGAGTATTCAATGATGGGGAGTCCGGTAACTGCAGTGCATCTTTAACCAATTGCATCATCAGTGGAAATAAAGCAGATTTAGGTGGAGGTTTATTTAATAAAGCAGACGATGGTAAGAACACCACAATCATGACCAATGTTTTACTCGTTGGTAATTTGGCCTTACAACATGGAGGTGGTATGTATAATTTTGGTATTTGTGGTGTGTGTAAGCCTGTGATAATAAATTCGATCCTATGGGACAACGCTTCAAATGGATCTGATTCGATTATTTCAGAATTTATTAGCAATACGAAGATTACGTATAGTATTGTTCAATCAGGAAGTCTGCAGAGCCAAACAGATGTGTCCAGTTTGACCAATAAACCAAGAAACGCTGATCCATTGTTTGTAAATGAATTGCCTGCATCCTTGGCTCCTTCGACATCCGGAGATTTTCATGTCAGAGGTTTGTCTCCTGCCATCAATATGGGTGATAATACCTCTAATACCACATCCGTCGATTTAGATAATGTACCCAGAATTGCTAACGGCACCATCGATATCGGCGCATACGAATACCAGGGTCTGGACTGTAATTTATTTTCTTCCAATACGATTTATGTAGACTCTTCCGTGGTCAGTGGTGCCAATAATGGTAGCTCCTGGGCCAATGCCTTCTTGCATTTCCAGGATGCATTATTTGCTGCCAAATATTGTAATGGAATCGATACGATCAAAGTAGCAAAGGGCACCTATTTCCCGACGTATCCTGATACTTTATATGATAAATGTACTGGAGCTATATCCGGTATCCTTCCAGTCAAGCGATCTGCATTCTTTGATATACCGGATCATATTACGATTTTAGGGGGATATCCAAATTGTGTACCTGCGATGACCGATCCACCAAGAGATCCCAAATGTAATCCGACGATATTATCAGGTGATATCAATCATGACGGAGACAGCAGCGGCAATACCTACAATGTGGTCAAGACGATTGATTATAAAGATACCATTACATTCGATGGATTGATTGTAGAACAGGGCAATGCCGTTCCGATCGGTGAAGAAGGTGGTGGTTGGTGGGATGGTACCCAGGCTAATAGTGCTAAACTGGTGATTCTCCAAACTATTTTCAGGAATAATTATGCCGTCAAAGGAGGGGGATTTTATGGAGAGGGATTCAGAGAACTGACCATCAGTCATTCTGAGTTTTATCAAAACGAAGCCGTGATAGGATCTGCCATAGGAGCTGCTGGTGGAGGAGCATATGCAGGACCCGCGATATCTCAAAGTGATACTGCTTTTGTGAGATTTGAAAATGTTTTATGGCATGATAACAAAGCGGAGTATGGTGGCGGATTTGCTGGAATTACAAATGCCAGACCGGGTGAAGTCATCGATTTTGTCAACAATACCTTCTCGCGAAATACTCCGGATGCATATCATAATGACAATACTCTATCCACTG
>CALMKY010000429.1 GCA_937867195.1 uncultured Saprospiraceae bacterium
GGATAACACCATGAGAAAGTTCGTGTCCTGCAACATCCAGTGCGCGTGCCAAGGGTGAAAAGGCTACATTCCCGTTTCCATAAAACATGGCTTCTCCATTCCAAAAGGCATTATCCATAGCAGTACCATCGTCTTCCACAACATTGACATATGAATCAATATTACCACCTTTACCATTGATCGAGTTGCGACCGTGAGTCGTAAGATAATATTGATAGGCAGTACCTGCATTGACATGTGCGGATGCTGCAACCGGACTTACCCAACTGGAGTTATTACTAGAGGTGGTAATATAGTTTATTGTAAAGTTATTTGAGTTTGGAGTTTTATTTTTACCATCAAATGTTTGGATCACACCTACCGGATTTTCATTCGTGGCACCCACCGTCACAAACATTTTGCGGGAAGCATCTACCAGGTAAAATGTTCCCTGGTCTAGATAAGTATTCAATACTTGTGCCTTGCCAGCCAGATCCGTTGAATTGGTGGTTGTTTTACCATCAAACATCATAGCCCTATGATCGGCGATTTTGTTTATATTTTTAGTCGTTGCGTCTGTTGCTTTAGTAGGTAAAAATCCATGTTCAGACTCCGGTAAAAAAGTACACGATACTCTGTATTTTTTGATGATGTTTCCATCGTGAGCATCCACAAAATACTTCCACACTTCTTTAGCAGATCCCATCGCGTGAACGATATAGGCAAGGTGAGCTTTTTGATCATTGTCTATATAGACTTGTAAATCTGATTGTATGCGATCATGATGCATGGCTTTTATAAAGGAGGCTGATAGATTACCCCATTTACCTAATAAAGTGAGATCATTCATTGCGATTTGCCCGGCTTGATCAGCATTCAGGTCCGCTGTAGTATTCAATAATGAAGGGGTGGGAAATACTTTACCGTTGATTGTTTTCATTGTTGCTCCCGGCCCGTGAATAATCATTTCACCGCCATAGACGGGTAAACCATGATATGTCTGCTGTATTCTTATATGAGTCATCCCCAGATCGTCCTGAGAGGTTTTGATCAATTTAAATTCGCTGGATGGATCTTTGATCTTCATTTCTGATTTAAACTGTGCGATGAATGTTTGAACTGAGTTATTTGCTGCTCTTAAATTAAGACCCATGGGAGATAGGGCGGTAGCCCAAAATGAAAATGGATCTGCATCACTGAGTGGATTGGCTCCATTTACAAACGGTACATTTTGCAACGCTCTCAATTGATTGGGCACCACAGGTAGTTGTGACGAATAATCCTGGTATTCGGGTCGATTGAGTTTGTTCAAGGATACTGGAACTTGATCTGTTGCCCCACCAAATTGAATATTTTTGAATTTGGTCTGTGCGGATAATGATCCCATCAACAAACAAAGTAATAAAGTAAGACGCATAAGATTTTAAATGTTGTAATTTTTTTTTAATCGATATATCACTTCAATCCTGATCCAGATTGGCATAATAGTTCAATATTGTAAAGAAGGTCTTAAGATTGCCCGGGGTATTGGTATTTCCACTCCAGACAATGCGAGGGTGGGATTTGTCTTTGAATTGAATAAAATTATAGGTGTTTCCGGGGTCATTTAGTTGCATTGTATTGATTCCTAAAAATTCAAGATTTTTAAACGTTTGTTTTGTCTCTTCTTTAGTTAGCGATTTAACAAGTACATATTTTGAGGTGATTCCGGCTTTTTTATATAGATCTCCATTTTCAAGCAATGCATAGGTTGTTTCTGTCCCTGCTATGCCGCCACCTTTCCCAAAAAAAATGATGTCTTTGGAATAATGATCAATTTTTTTTTGCGCTTCTGATAAATTTACTTGCATAATAATTAAAGCAAGGATCTTACTTGCATGGATCAAAATATTTTTCATCGTGGTATTTTGACGAACCGGATGTCGAATCATTCTTAAGCTTTAGTTAAATAAAACCATTATTCAGCAATTATACTTATCGGCCAAAGGTAAACTACCTGCTGTTTTTTAAATGAAAAATCGTTCATTTAATTTCATTAAGGTGGACTAAAGCAAACAAATAGGTGATAATTCTAATCCGTAATACTTTCTTTGTCTGTACTTTAAATCTTGACACATCATTTTTTCCTCTTAACACAGAAGATCATATGCCAAAACGATGAAGAAAATTATCTTTGCATAGCTACCATTGATGAGTGTTTTAGAACTAAATTATTAACTGAGCATGTCATTTAAATATTACAATTCAGTCGACGAAACTATTGGCAATACGCCGATCATCAAACTTCAATCCATATCGCAGCAGGTGGGTAGTAATGTATACGCCAAATTTGAGTCGTATAATCCGGGTCATTCGGCCAAAGACCGAATTGCACTCTATATAATTAATAAGGCTGAAAAAGAAGGCAAGCTTAAACCAGGTGGTACCATTATCGAATGTACTTCCGGCAACACAGGCAGATCGCTGGCCATGATAGGATGTCATCGCGGATATCGTTGCATTTTTACTGTTCCCAATAAAATAAGTGAAGAAAAAAAACGAATCCTGGTAGCCTTGGGTGCCGAAGTACATGTGTGTCCTGCGTCTGTAAAACCTGAGGACCCAAGATCTTACTATAGCCAGGCACAATTTTTTGCAGATACCATTCCAAATGCCTATTTCGTAAACCAGTATTACAATATGGACAATGTGGATGCTCACTATTATATTACAGGTCCTGAAGTATGGGAGCAAACCAATGGTGAAATCACTCATTTTCTCGCCTGCTCAGGCAGTGGTGGCACCTTAAGCGGTACTTCCAGATATCTCAAAGAAAAAAATCCAAACATCCGGATAATCGGGATCGATGCATATGGTTCTGTACTTAAAAAATATTTTGAAGAAGGGATTTTTGATCAATCTATCATCAAACCGTATGCACTCGAAGGTGTTGGTAAAAATATTATACCCGATACTTTTATTACCACCCATCTTGATATGATGGTCCAGGTAAAAGATCAATTAGCGATCAAGCGTGCCATTAAGCTTACAGCTGAAGAAGGCCTGATGGTGGGGCCCAGTGGGGGTGCAGCGATTCAGGGTGTTTTTGAAATAAGGAAAGATCTCAAACCTAACGATCAAATACTCATACTCATTCCAGATCATGGAAGTTTGTATTTAAGTAAACTCTATGACGATGAATGGATGAATGAAAACGTATATCACAAGCCAAAGAAAAACAAGTATGGAATACCCTCTTATAATCGGATGAAAAAAATGCTGAGTGGTATCTATGAAAGTTACAGACAATAATTTTCAATTATAAATTTATCTCTTATAGCTTGCTTTTTCATGTAAATTGCAACCTTCTTGTGTTTATTACAAAAAAGAAAGGTGCAATAAACCAATACACAGTTTTAGCTCAGTGTGAATACAGTATTTTAATGTAAACTTTTTTTGCCCGGAAGGTGTCGATTACCGGTAGAATCCCATAGCTATACCGCCATCCACGTTGATCGCATTGCCGGTCGACTTATTTAATAATCCACCGACCAATGCAAAAGCCGCATTGGCTATGTCGTCAGGCAATATGATTTCATTTAGTAAAGTTCGCTTTGCATAATAGGCTGGTAATTCTTCGATGGGTATTCCATATGCCTTTGCCCGACCTTCAGCCCAACCACCTGCCCAGATATTAGAGCCCGCGATGACTGCGTCAGGATTGATCATATTAACTCGTATATGATCCGGGCCGAGTTCGGCAGCCATTAGCCGGGTGAGATGCCCTTGGGCCGATTTGGCTGAACCATAAGCTGCATTATTAGGACCTGCAACGACAGCATTTTTAGAAACAATGTTTATAATATCCCCACCCATCGACTGACTACGGAGGATGTTGATACCCTGTTTGGATACCAGCCATTGACCTTTTACAAGTATATTATAAACTTTGTCCCAATCTTCGATGCTATGATCCTGGATAGGTTTAGAGATGCTGATGCCCGCATTATTTACTATAATATCGATTCCTCCGAAAGCCAGAACCGCATTTGCACAGGCTTGTTGTATGGATCCTGCATCGGTGACATCCAGCAAGGTAGAAGCTACTGCGTCTTTACCATACAGCTTAATGAATTCTTTCTTGCAATCATTCAGTCTTTCTTCGTTTACATCATTGAGTACCACACAAGCACCTTCTTCTGCAAATTTCTTTGCGATTGCTTTGCCGATGCCACCTCCCGATCCCGTTATGAGCGCGATCTTTCCAGATAACGCTTTGGGTTTGGGCATACGTTGCAATTTGGCTTCTTCGAGTAACCAGTATTCGATATCAAATGCTTCCTGTCTTAGTAATGAAGTATACGACGATACTGCTTCTGCTCCTTTCATCACATTGATTGCATTGATATAATATTCACTGGCCAGCCTGGCAGTCGTCTTGTCTTTGGCAAACGTAAACATACCGACTCCCGGATACAATATCACGACCGGGTTAGGGTCTCGCATAGCAGGACTGTTTTTGTGTTTACATGTTTCGTAATAATCAGTGTACATTTTACGATATTGATCGAATTGAGGTAAGAGCTTATTTTTAATGGCCGAAACATCCGATACATCTTCCGTGGCACTTAGATTCAAGACTAATGGGGATATCTTGGTACGCAAAAAGTGATCAGGACAAGACGTTCCCATGGGCGCCAGCTTTTCAAGATCATGACTGTTGATGAATTCCAATACCCTGGCATCGTCTGTAAAATGTCCTACCATATGCCGATGTGATGAACAATATCCCCGCAATACTGGAGCTATCTGAGCGGCTATCGATTTGTTATGGTCCGATGTATTTATTTTAGGGCCGCCAAAAACAGGTTTTTTCTTATTGTAATTTGTATCCAGAAACGCCGCACATTGCTCGATGACATCCAGTGTATTGACATAACTTTCATAGGCAGTATTACCCCAGGTAAATAAGCCATGCGAACCAAGCATGATTCCTTTGAGTTGAATGCCCTTGGTTTGATTTTCCTGTAAACAGGCCCTTAGTTTGAGACCAAGATCAAAGCCGGGCCTTTGCCATTCAACCCAACCGATTTCTCCATTAAATAATTCTTGAGTTATTTTTTTACCATCTTTTGCTGCAGCAATAGCAATGGCGGCATCAGGATGTAAATGGTCGATGTGTATAAATGGCAAAAAAGCATGTAGTGGTGTATCAATCGAAGGTGCTTTACTATCCAGATCATAAATACAATGATTAAACAAAGCGACCATTTCGTCTTCGTGTTCTCTACCCCGGTACACATTTTCGAGTGAAAGTAACTTTTGTAAAAACAAAGCGGCACATCCTGATTTTTTAAGTGTGCCCAGATCGCCTCCCGATCCTTTAATCCACATGACATCGGTAGCCTGTCCTGTAAGTGGATCTTTATCTTTTATTTTGACCGATGTGTTGCCTCCGCCGTAGTTCGTCAGTCTCAAATCAGCACCCAGCAAATTCGATCGATAGATAAATAAATCAACTTCATTCGTGATTGTCTTTGCTATTTCATCTTCCCAGAGATAGTGTACGTATTTATATTCTTTAGCCATAAAAAAGCAAATTTACAAATTACAATCAGTCCCTCGATCCTCGATCTAATTTCTTGCCAAAAGACCGGTATTCAAGCTCCATGCCCATCGATTGGGTGAACTTAACTCTAACCTGTATCTTAGCTCCTGTATTGAACAAAATAATATTCATTTTCTTTTATTTTATTCTTTTCCCTTTGCACTCCCAGGGTTGGGTAGATTCGCTGCCAAGGATTGGCACATTTTCATCTCCCCGTGTGGCTGATCTCAACGGTGATGGTATAGACGATATCATACTCGGTGCCGGCAAAGAAGAGTTTATAAAATCAGATAGTGGTGTCGTCGCATTGGATGGTCGTAATGGGAAGATGCTTTGGCATGTGTTTGCAAAAGATCAAATGTTTGGGTCCGCTATTTTCCAGGATATCAATGCCGATGGTCATCCTGATGTGTTAATTAATGGCAGATCGAGCGAGCTTATCATGATCAATGGATTGAATGGTCAGGTAATCTGGAGATTCGATCCCAGGTCAAAACAAAATAAATCTCATCGGTTTTATAACTTTTATAATTCTCAATGGATCCCCGATTTAGATGGTGATAGCCTAAAAGATATCCTGGTGTCGAATGGAGGAGATATCACCAAAGAAGCTTATGATCCGAATAGACCGCCAGGATATTTATTAATTATGAGCTCTCGTACCGGAGAGATTCTTCATCTGGCAGAAATGCCCGATGGTAAAGAAATCTATATGTCGGTAACAGTGACTCCTTTGCCAAATTTAAAAGATTATGAAATCATTTATGGTACAGGTGGTGAAACCATTGGAGGGCATTTGTACCGATGTTTACTGTCCGATGTAATCAAGCATGATTTAAAAAAATCAATGATGCTCGATAGTACCCGGGATCGCGGATATATCGGTCCTGCTGCCCGCGTCGATCTAAACCGGGATGGTATTACGGATATCATAGTCAATTCGGTCAACGGTCGTATGATTGCTTTCGATGGTAAAGATTATCACCGGTTGTGGGAGCTGCGAAGACCGGGTACCGAAACCTATTCATCTATCACGGTTGGTCAGTTTACAGATGATGATATACCTGATTTGTTTGCATCGTATGCAAAAGGCACCTGGCCTCAACTCGATTGGAGTACTCAGTTTCTGGCAGACGGTAAAAACGGTAAAGTATTATTTGTTGATTCGTTGGGTTTTTATCAAAACAGCACCGGAGTAGCATGTGATTGGGATGGAGATGGAAAAGATGAGATATTATTAAGTGTAAACATTCAAGAAATCAAAAATGGTTTTTATAAATATTTTTATAATTTCCTTGCATTGATCGATTTTAAAACCAATGAAGTCTTGCAGGTCGGTGACCTTCATGAGGGAAATAATATTTCTTCTACACCCTGGGTTGGTGATTTGGATCATGATGGAAAACTAGATATCATCTATGTACACGGTATCAACGATCGTCATACGTATACTTTCGATGGTATGAAAGTACATCGCATCCGTACGCAAATTCTTATTAAAAACCCAGTCAAATGGGGCGCATATCAAGGCAGCGAATATACGGGGGTTTATAAATGAAATCTTTTCCCCTCATAGAATGTGTCCCTAATTTCAGTGAAGGGAGAGATAAATCCATTATCGATCAAATCTCAGCAAGCATTTCTTCTGTACCGGATGTAAAAGTTCTTCACATTGACATGGGTTATGACGCACACCGTACGGTGATTACTTTTATAGGCAGTCCTGAGGCTTGTGAAAAAGCCGCCTTTCAATCTATTAAAACAGCAACCGAACTCATCGATATGCGCTTGCATCACGGCGCACATCCGCGCATGGGATCTGTCGATGTCTTTCCTTTTATCCCGCTCACGGGTACGACCCTGCAACAAGCGATCGATTGCACAATCCATGTAGCCGATCGGGTCGCGAACGAATTGCAGATCCCTGTTTATTTGTATAATTTATCTGCACGAGATAGCTCTCGAAAATTATTAGCCGACGTACGCAAAGGTGAATACGAAGGTCTCGAAAACAAATTAAAAACAACAGAAGGCAAACCTGACCTGGGGCCAAGCACATTCAATGCAAAATCAGGAGCCATCATTATGGGGGCAAGAAAAATATTGATTGCCTATAATATCAACCTCAATACTTCATCTGTAAAGCTAGCTAAACAAATTGCATCCCGGTTGCGTGAAAAAAATGGAGGATTGCCCGGAGTCCGTGCCATAGGCTGGTATATGCCCGCATTCCAGTGTGCTCAGGTATCGACTAATATTACCGATATGGATCAAAGCCCGGTACACGTCGTTTTTGATACCTGTAAAAAGTTAGCATCGGAGTATGGGGTGCTGGTAAGGGGTAGCGAATTGGTGGGTTTGATACCTAAAGAATGTTTAATCAAAACGGCTGAACATATATGTTTTGATCCGGTAATTTCTGAAATTGAAAAAATGCAAATTGCGATTGATTATCTTGGGTTGAACAGCGTAAAAAAATTTGATTTAAAAAACCAGGTGATTGAGGAATTATTGTAACCTTGAAACTTATTCTATATCTATGCTTCATTTAAAAGAGAATCCAACGTTACAGGATATTCAACAGTATGTAATTGAACTTGAGCAAGTGCGGGGTTTTTCAGATCAAACTGTTTTACAAAAATGTCTGATGTTGGGAGAAGAGGTTGGTGAGTTATTTAAGTCAATCCGCAAACAACAAAATATTCGAATAGATCCATTTTCAAAATTTGGATCCATCGAAGAAGAATTGGCGGACATTATTATTTTTATTTGTTCTATTGCCAACCGCTATAATATTGATATGGAGAAAGCACTGCGGGACAAGGAAGAAATAAATAAAAAAAGAGCCTGGATCTAATGTATTGAGTGCCCTATTCAATTATTTTAAAACGGTTACATTTAATCCATGAAGCACCATCCTGCTGCACGGGAAGAAATCTTTAAAATCATCAAAGATCAGATGGAGAAAAATGATCCGCCCATGGTAAAGCTTACTTACAATAGGCTCAAGCGTTTAAAATATGATGAAGAAAAAATCCTAAAATTAATTGGTCAGTGCCTGGTAATTGAGATATATCATGTCATGAAGCATAAGAAGCCCTTTAATGAAAAAAGGTACATGACCAATCTTCAGGCCTTACCGGCAAGCCCCACGAATTAGTAAACTTTCTGGTTTGATTTGATGAATATCCCCCTATCGGTGTGATGATTATATAATCTGTAAAAACAACATTTGCAGTGTATAAAATCATTAAACAATATGAGGGTATATTTAATTTTATTATTGCTTGGGACCGTAACTTATTCTTCATCGCAGGTAGCTCCTTTGACTACCGCGCCGGATGGTGGAAATAAAAAAGCATCTGTTTCAGAACAAATTGGAATAGTAAAAATCGCTGTGAATTATTGCCGACCCGGAGTAAAGGGTCGTGAAGGAAAGATATGGGGTACTTCCGTGGCCCATTATGGATTGCAAGATCTTGGGCATGGTACCAGTTATGCGGCTCCATGGCGAGCTGGTGCCAATGAAAACACTACTATTTCGTTTTCTCATCCCGTAGATATAGAAGGCAAGGGCCTTGGAGCTGGAATCTATGGATTTTTTATCATCAATGGTGAAACAGAAAGCACTTTGATATTTTCTAAAAATCATAGTTCCTGGGGTAGTTTTTATTATGATCCTGCGGCGGATGCTTTGAGAGTGACTGTAAAAAATCAAACCTTGGATAAAAGTGTTGAATGGCTTACATATGAATTTATGGATCAAACCGATTCTTCTGCTATGGTGGCTTTATCATGGGAGAAAAGAATGATACGTTTTAAGATTTCTGCAGATATTAAGAGACTGCAAATTGAAGAATTTAAAAAAGATTTTCAAACCACCCGACCTGCAGATGATTTTATTCAAGCGGCCACATTTTGCCTGGCTAATAATTATGAATTAGAACAGGGATTGGCCTGGATTGATAGGGGTTTGTACTTCAGAATCATGGGACAAAAATCCTTTAGGGGATTAAGTACGAGAGCCGCTATCCTTACCAAACTCAACAGATTGGATGAAGCTAAAAAAACCATGGACGACGCTTTGCCTCTCGGTACTATGACCGATATACATTTTTATGGAAGAACCTTACTGGCCGCCAAACAAACACAAGAAGCTTTAAAAGTATTCAAGGCTAATTATGATAAATATCCAAATGTATACACGACAAATGTAGGCATGGGCAGGGCATATTCAGCTCTCGGAGATTTCAAAAATGCATTATTCTATATGAAGGCTGCACTTGGTCAGGCCCCCGACAATCTGAATAAAAATAGTGTAGAGTCCATGATACGTAAGTTAGAGAAAAATGTGGATGTTAATTAATAATCTACTATAGATAATAAATTTAGTATCGAACCATTAATCCTGTTCCCCAACCCATATCGCTATCATAATGGGCCGATATTCCCAGATTTTTACCTGTTATGTAATTAAACCCGACCATATATTCTTTGTCGGTATTATACATAAATGCCGCGCGCAATCTTTTAGACAAGGGTATATCTTCTCTGTAAACTTGTAGCCTGACATTGCCATCTATGAAAACTTCGGTTTGGAATTTGACCAACATCGGTAAGGTATAATCAAATCCTGCACTGAACAATGCCCTGTTGTTTTTGGTGTTGATCTGGCCAAACCAGTTTTTTTCATGGTGTTCACCGTGTGCTCTATATCTCCAATCGTATCCGACAAAAGGCATCCACCATTGCATTCGGCCAATATATCTCCCAATATGAGTTTCTATTTCATACCCATGTACATTTTGAAATCCTAACCGCCATTCGGTAGCGATGCTCCATCTTGTATTTTGTAACATGGCCATGCCATCATTGCCGTTCGTAGCAAAATCATTTGCAGCCATAAAATGAAACCGGCGGTCTTCATTTCCTAATTTTTTCCATGCAAATCGTGGATCCGGAATCAATGGATTGGCCGCCTGGTCCTGATAGGTAAAAACACGACCCATGCCACTCATCATATGATATAAAATATGACAATGGAAAAACCAATCTCCTTCATGATTTGCAAGGAATTCCAAAGTATCCGTTTCCATTGGCATGATATCGATGATGTTTTTCAGTGGTGCGTAATCTCCTGTGCCGTTGATCAATCTAAAATCATGGCCATGCAGGTGCATGGGGTGACGCATCATGGAGCCATTGTATATGATTAATCTTACTTTTTCGTTCTTTTTAATGATTATCTTTTCTGATTCACTAACCACTCTATCATCGATACTCCACACATACCGATTCATATTTCCTGAAAGCTCTAGTTTAAATTCTCTGAGCCTGGATGAATCGGGAAGCCGTGTATTGAGAGTAGCTTTCATCATCGCATAGTTCATTGTGACAATTGGTCCTATAGCATTAGCATCGTATCGATTGGGATATTGGTTGGATTGTTTGGATTTGCGCGATCCAGTGATCTCCGGATACATGACCACATTCATATCCATCTGATTCAGGCTCATCTTCATACCCATATCATCGAGCCGTCCATTCATTCGCATCATATCGTTCATCATCTTCATGCCTTCAAAATAGTTAAGCTTGGATAATGACGCAGAAGCCTTTAGACTTCCATTGCCTATATAGTAAGATGCTGATTGAGTACGGTCTTCAGCAGTAGCCAATAATTCATAGATGGTGTTAGAATCTTTTATCGAAACAATGATGTCGTATGTCTCTGATACCGCGACGATAAGCCTATCAACCTCTGTCGGCTGTATATCGTTGCCATCACTGGCTACTATTCTAAACTTTCCGCCAGAAAATGTAATCCAAAAATAAGATGAGGCTCCACCATTCGATATACGCAGCCTGATTTTATCTCCGGCTTGAATGGGTCTGTCATTTATCTTGGTTATGTATGTTTTGTTTTGTCCATTGATCAATATTTTATCATAGTACACATCACTGACATCCATCGCCAGCATCCGCTTCCACTCATTTTTCAATTTAGTGCCGATATACCCTTGTTGTATGGCTTCAGCATAACTCTGTGTTGCATTTTTTTTGATAGCAAACCAATCACTTGCATTGTGCAACATGCGATGGATGTTTTCCGGCTTATAATTCGTCCATTCACTTAGAATGATGGGTATCGCGGGTATATCATCTATGCCTAGTGTAAAGGTCGTATCGTCAGGTTTTTTATTCATAACGAAATTGCCATACATGCCGATTTGTTCCTGCAGACCACTGTGACTATGATACCAATGTGTACCATGTTGGATGATCGGAAAAGTATAGACATGCGCAGTATGTGGTTTGATCGGCAGCTGGGTTAAATAAGGTACCCCATCTTCTTTATTGGGTAGGATCAAACCATGAAAGTGCAAAGAAGTTTCTTCATTTAATTCATTATGTGCATAGATTTCGGCCGTATCTCCTTCGGTAAAGTACAGGGTGGGCATCGGTATTTGTCCATTGACCGCTATGGCTCGTCTTGATTTATTAGCATAGCGAACGATCGTATCGTGGATGTACAAGTGGTATGAGATTTTTTTCCCTACATACGATTTTATATTTTTGGGAGAAGAGGTTGCTAATGGATGTCTAAGCATCGGCGCTGGAAGATGTTGTCCTGATAGTGAGCCGAAACTCAAAATGATTGCCGTCAGACAGTACACAACAGATCCAAAAGATCTATAAACTCGGAGTTGCATTAATAATCTTATATCGTTTTTCCTATTTATACGCAAGTTTTACACTTCCGCAGGGTAGCATCTGACTACCAAAATATGGATTTAGAATTTTAGTCTCTTTACTAAGCCAGTAAGCTCCTTTCCCGTGATTCGCCATAGGACAAAATAGTAAATAAGCTGTATCCGCATTAAGTTTCAGTTCTTTCACCATTTTATTCATGGAGTCAGACAGGCTAATCAACGTTTGCCTTTGCTGCTCAATATTTTTTGAATTGGAGGATATATAACTAGCATCCGCTATGATTTTACTCTTTAAATTGTTAAACAAGGATTTTTGTTCATTGGTCCAGCTGGTAGTTACGATTTCTAAGGTTTTGTTTTTTAATCCTTTTGCTTTTTCTGCGCTAATTTTCGAGTTATCTTGTACAAGTGCGTCTTTTAAAGCATAATATTCATTTAACAAGGGAGCGAATTGGGTCTTAATATTAGAAGCCGTTTTCTCAGATGTCTTGGACTCTGAATTATTTTTAGAATTTTTTTCTGCCTCTGTCTCTTTAATTGCTTCGACATGTTCTGTCATCCTTTTTCCTGGTGTTGATGTGTCTATCCTGCCGGTATCCGTTTTATTATAAGCAGGATTGTTTAGAGAAATCTTGACTTGTGTATTTTCCCAGGATAATATCAATTTTGCACTACCTGAAGCAGTAAATTCATTTATATCAATTGTAAATGTTTCATAATAGTTATTTGATTTTCCAGGTATCACCCGGAATCGCATCACATCGTGTTCTTGATTATATTGAGAAGTTCCATGCATGGTATTGTCTTTGTTTAGAATGATTGTCCACGTATTTTCACCAGGTATTGTAAATAAGGAATACTTCCCCGAATCCAGGTTTTGCCCAGCAATTTCTATTGGTCCGTTGACAAAAAATGTAGTGCAGTCTCCGGCTCCTGTTCGCCATATTGTATCGTACGGTACTAGCGAACCGAAAACTTTTCGTCCGCGTGAAGAAGGTCTGGCATATTGTACTTGTATTTCATTCTGTCCAAACTGTTGAGTAAATGCAGCTTCCGGGCTGATCGGTGGGTGCGGCTTATTTTGACCAATCATTATCGTTTTATGTAAAATCAATAAACAAAATAGCAAAACGATTTTTTTCATTTGAAAGCTTGAATTTTACAAAGGTCGGAGATTCACTTGAAAACTTAAGAATTCAATATGGGGTGCCTTTTTTCTTTTAATCCTCTTAGAATATAAATTTATTTATTTAATCGTCAGGGCAAGTACGATGGCTACCGGAAACATCGTTATTACTCTTTCGGCAAGTGATATAATTGGGCAGGACGACTGTACAATAAATTTTAATACCAAAATTATTCATCAGTATTTTAATCGTTTTATACCATTTAATTAGCCATTAATCAAATTCATTTTCAAATAAAATATATTATTAATACGTTACGTAATTTATTACGCTTTTGACTCTCTCTTTTATATTTGTTTGTATAGCAGACAGTTGCTTTATAAGAAGATCAGTTTAAAAACTCTGTTGGTTGGATTCTCAGTTATTAAGTAAGCCCTTTAATTATATAAAAGGCGATGTGATTTTTCTTTAATCTATATTATTTAATACGAAGAATATGATCTACCTCATATTTTCCAAATGCTTTTATTAGTAGCTTTATGTTGGCCTGATTTTAGTTTCCTTTCTTTTCATAACCCAGTTTCTTGGATGCCCACGGTATAAAATAAATATAATTGGGTTGATCTGTATGACCTCCGTCATGTTGTCTCCATGCCAGATCACCGTCGATTAAACTGGTCAACATCTTAGGCATCGATTCAGTATTATAATCATTGGTCAGGCCAAGGTCTTTGGATCCCAAGAGTTTGTAAACAGCACCTGCTGCAATCGCTGATTTATAACTTCCCTTTTGATCGAGCCATTTAGCATCACCTTTTTCAGGAATGCCATAGGATATAAAGCAAAGTCGTGGTGCACACAAAGCGATCAGTTCGTGAGAATCCACTGGTAAATTACATCCTGTTTTACGACCAAAACTTGATGTTTCTGCACCATATTTAAGGTAATTTCCGCACATCCAATGATACTCTCCACTACCCGTTAGATTTTCTACGGATTCGCCAAAAACTCGGCGATGTAATGTAGCGCCACCTTTGCCGGATGATCCGATTAAACCAACAGCAAATCTTGGTTCGAATGCTAATGTAACCAATGCTGCTTTTCCATATCGTGACACACCTTCGATGCCAACCTTCTTAGCATCAATTGCTGCATCCCTTTCAAGATAATCCAATGCTCTGGCGGCTCCCCATGCCCATGCCCTTAAAGCCCCCCAATCATCCGGTTTACGATATTGTCCTTTATTCACCAATCCAATAATTCCTTTCGTCAGACCAGCCCCATGATCTTCTTGAATCGATCCCGGGTCCAATGTACAATAGCCCCAACCTGCTGCTAGCAATTGTTCAGGTCCGGGTGATTCGGCCGTGGGTAGGGGCGCAAAAAAATTGGGTACATTGCGAACCAATGGTTGATAAGCAGGGTATTGATCAAAGATGGATTGGAGTTCCGGCTTTGATTTGACCAATAAATCTTTAAGTGCATTATTGATCATATCATAATGTTCTGCTGATGGTTGACCGGGTGCGGGTAATTGTGGTCTTCCGAACATTATTAAAATTGGTACCGGCCCTGTAACGTTGGTAGGCAACACCAAGACCATGCTGATGTTCACCTGGACCGAGGGAAAAGAAGTATTATCAACATGCCCTGTAAGTTTTTTAGCAATTACGGGTATGCGGCCCACCCATTCGCGGTCTGTTATATCCACGGTCCATTTTACCGATGGTATTAATTTAGGTATTCTGCCATACACTTCACTTTCAAAAGCGGTGATGAGTTCTGGTTTTCGGATCGCATTCCACTCCTGTATGGTTTTTACTTTATCGCCACTGTTCAGAGTTAATATATCCGGTAATATTGGACACGGATCGGCAATGCTTTCTTCATAGTTTGCATGATTGGCTGCTTGTTCATTGCCGGATGGACCCGGTCGCATGGTCAGGATGCCCAATTGTTGTTTCATATTTTCATAATCCCTCTGTGTAAGCTTGTTTATACTGTCCCTTTGAGCCAATGTAAGACCCAATTGGGCAGAAGCGTTCATATTGGATATGATCATTAAGAAACAGATTAGTTTTTTCATTTTTAGACGATGCTTGTTTTAAGAATGCAATAAAAACAACGATTTATAATTCGAAAATCTATATTATACCGGTCAATTTATACAACTTATTTATTGCCTGCACTGCGAAACAAGAGAATTATTTGAATTGGTCCTCGAATGCAATTATATTTCATTCGTTATAAATATTTTGGTGACAATTGATTGGCCGAAGTTCTTATTGTAGGATTTTTTTGTGACTTTGATTAATATCATTTTTAAATTTCAAATAGGTTGCTGATACGAAATGTTGATCGATCGTATTTATTGCCCTTTTATTATTTATTTTCTCGTAATCCAATCCATTACTTTCGCCGTCCGTGCACCTGATGCCCCGTCGCTTGGACATGTACCCTCGCCTCTGAGTTCTGCTACAATTGAGGCTATATGTGGAAGCTGTATGTTTTCCGGGATATCAAATGTAAATCTTTTAGATTCCTGCCCCTCGAGATGTACTGTTACTGAAAAATCGCCAAAGTATGAAAATGCAATCGTGCCTTTAGATCCATAAATCGTCGTTAATTCTTTTGCTATATTATCATTCATACTGAAGCACCATGTTCCTTGGCCTATGATTCCGCTTTCAAATTTAAAATGACCGATGACGGTATCATCCGCCGGATAAACTCCTGCCGTATTTTTGGAAATTCCGCTAGCTGATTCTATTGGACCAAAAAAGTAGTCCAGGATATCCAATTGATGGCATCCAAGATCATGAAAATATCCGCCTCCTGCTATGGCGGGATTGGTCCTCCAGTTAAGTAAATTCTGACCGACGCTTATCATATCGGGTTTGATCGGCTTTTGTATCTGAATGTCCACATATCGAATATCTCCTATTAAGTTTATCCCCAACCAATTTTTAATTTGGATAAAGTTTGGTAGGGATCTCCTATAATAAGCCACGAATAAGGGCACATTTGATCTTTGACAAACCTCAATCATCTGATTACATTCTTCGTAATTAAGTGCCATTGGTTTTTCTACATATACTGGTTTTCCCGCTTTTGCTGCCAGTTCGGTGTATTGGAGATGGGCATTGGGCGGAGTCGCAATATAAATTGCATTAATTTCCGGGTCATTGATCAAATCACCAGCCCGATCATACCACTTGGGAACCTGGTGTCTTTTTGCAAAGTCTTGTGCCAGGTTTCCACTACGTCGCATGATCGCCATCAGTTTGCTATGTGGAATTTTATTAAAAGCAGGTCCGCTTTTGCGTTCACATACATCCCCTGCTCCGATGATTCCCCAATTAATTTGCTTCATTTATTTTTAGGTAAAAGTAGAAAATATAGTTTCATCATTTCTTCGTAAGCTATCTGGTGTATACTTTGAGGGCAGGGTTAAGATTTTGAAATTTATTTATTGAACAAGTTTTTAACATTATCATTTTAACTGCTATGTACTGAACTATTATTGAAGGTACTTTTATAAATTTACTAACTACGTGAACTGTGGATAAATTGATTGGCTACACAATGGGATATTTATAGTAAACAAGGCTTAAAAATCATATTATATTTTTTTAAATATATGTTGATGAATGCATGAGTATTCGGTAGTTTTCCACACAAGTAAAATTGAGACTTCTGTTTAAGTAATTAATTACGTAACATATTATATTATTAATTCATTAGATGAAGTATAGTAATATATACATATGTTTTTTTATTTATATAATATTGCTATAATATATTCGCTTTTTATTATCCACATATTCAACCATACTAATAATAATAAGATAATAAGTATTTAAATAGGATTATTATTTATTAAAGAAAAGATTCAGTGCAAATTTTAAAGACTAAACTCGTCTATCTTTGGCAGATTAATTGAATGAGATAGCATGATCAATAATTGGGTAAAGGTTTGGTTGTTACTGGGAATTCTGATGATCTTCATGCAAATATTTTTAGGTGGAATTACTCGACTTACCGGTTCAGGGCTATCGATAACGAAATGGGATATTGTCACAGGGGCTATTCCTCCATTGAATCAAGGAGAATGGATCCGGACTTTTGAACTGTACAAAGCTACACCGCAGTATCAAAAGATCAACCAGGGAATGGACTTATCTGAGTTTAAGTTTATATTTTTTTGGGAATACCTTCATAGACTTTGGGCACGGAGTATGGGATTTGTGTTTTTGATTCCCTTTCTATTTTTTTTATTGAGAGGTTGGTTGGATCGAAAGCTTCGTTCAGAACTCTTAGTGGTGGTATTGCTGGCAGGTATAGTAGGTATTTTTGGTTGGATCATGGTTGCCAGTGGTTTAGTCAACAGGCCCTGGGTAAATGCTTATAAACTTAGTCTTCATCTTGGATTGGCATTGATTACTATTTCGTATTTGGTTTGGGTTTACCTTGATTATACACAAGTTTATAAACAAGAGCATTATAAAGTGGGTACTCGGTATTCCAAATGGTTTTTGATTCTTGTATGTTTTCAAATTCTGCTGGGTGGAATGATGAGCGGTATGAAAGCGGGCTTGATGTATCCAAGCTTTCCGTTAATGAATCATCATTTGATAGATCCTGTTTTGTTTAAAGCTGAATCATGGCAATTAAAACATTTTATTGATTATGATGTTTATCCGTTTATGTCCGCCTTGGTGCAGGTTTTGCACCGTTGCACAGCCGTCATTTTGTTATTTTATTTTGTAACCATACTGGTAACCATGTCAAAATCCTTTTCTTTTTCAAAAAATAATATTTATTCCTGGATTGCAATTGTTTTATTGTTTCAAATCACGATTGGCATCCTTACGTTGATTAATTGTAAAGGAAGGATTCCTGTTGGATTGGGTATTTTTCATCAAATGTTTGCTATCTTTTTACTTATGAGTTCCCTGGTCTGGTATTATAAAGAAAGGAAGACAATCCCGTAAATTGTTTCACGTGGAACTTCACGAAGGTTAAACGTACAACCTAATGATAATTTTAAAATAGATAGTCTTTGCCTTTTTATGGCTGTGCTGATTTTATTTTGTAAATTCTAAGAAATGGCTTGGTAGATTATCCTTTCCTATGATGGAAATGTGTTGCTGAAAGAGACATGTATTCAGGAAAGAAGGTATTCATTATTGCAGAAATGGGAGAAGTGAAAGTGACTTGGCTTTGTGTTTTCATTATTTAGAATAGAAGATAAAATCTCGGCTTGATTGAATCATCCAACATTTTCCTCATTTCAAGGATGATGAATGTTGGATTCTCAATGCCTCGGTCATTACACCAATTCTTAAATCTTCAAGTAATCCATATGCTATATGCTATTTCACTCTACTTTTGGCATGGAAATGGCTATCTAATAGTTTCGGTTATTTTCAAAGAATAACATGGTTATATGATGAATTATTACAGTACGCGGGATCACTCTTTCAAATTTCCATTTGAACATGCAATTTATATGGGACCTGCTCCGGATGGGGGACTGTTTATGCCGGAGATCGTTCCTTTGGTCAGCAAACATTTTATTGAGACAATCGAACAGAATGCATTGAGAGAAATTGCATTTGAAATATTGCGTCCATATATTTCCATGCCCGATGTCGATCTTCAGAAAATACTTTTTAATGCCTTTAGTTTTCCGGCACCTGTGCACAATGCCGGGGACGGATATCGATTTTTAGAGTTATGGCACGGACCAACCCTGGCGTTTAAAGACTTTGGGGCTAGGTTTATGGCTCAAACCATGTCTTATTACAGACCTGCAAACCAGGAGGTAAACATTTTAGTTGCTACTTCTGGTGATACAGGTGGTGCTGTAGCCAGTGCGTTTAGTGGCCTGGAGGGTTTTAGAGTCTATATATTGTTTCCCAAGGGAAAAGTCAGTGCGTTACAACAAAAGCAGTTGACTACATGGAAATCAAATATCAAATCGATTGAAGTCAACGGGACCTTTGATGATTGCCAAAAATTGGTCAAAACAGCGTTTGCCGATAAGTCTTTGCGAGAACATAAAGTGTTTGGAAGTGCCAACTCCATAAATATTTCCCGCTTACTTCCACAAATGATCTACTATTTTGAAGCATACCGGCAATCTCCTGATAAAACCAACCTCTCGATCATTGTACCGTCTGGCAATTTTGGAAATCTTACAGCCGGATTACTGGCAAAGCGCATGGGATTACCAATTCATCATTTTATTGCAGCGACCAATGCGAACGATGTAGTCCCGGAATATCTTTTGAGTTCAAGATACCATGCACGTCCTTCACGGGAAACATTATCCAATGCGATGGATGTTGGGGATCCAAGTAATTTTGTTCGCATGCTGGATTTATATCGTGGTGAAGATGATCGTTCCACGTGGAACACCATGAGACGAGATATTCAACAACATGTCGTAAGCGATGATCAAACCATCAGAAATATCCGCCAAGTGTGGGATGCATATGGTTATTTGATAGATCCGCATACAGCAGTTGCGTACGAAGCAGCAAAGGAGAGAGCAGGAGAGAATCACATCATTGTTTCTACAGCCCATTGGGCCAAGTTTATCGATACAATTAAAAAAGCAATCGGGCCTGATCTACCGGAAATACCGCAGTCACTTTCGGACCTAATGAATAAAGAAGAAAAATTTGATCAAATCGGAATTAAATATGATGAACTGAAAGATATCATCAAATAGCGATTCAGAAAATATACAGCACATCCATGCTTACCGTTGTACAAACAGTTATAATTACTATTTAAGGTAGAATACAAACCAGCAGAGCAACTCTAAGCTTGATTAATTTAGTATAATTCCGCCATGTCTCTAAAGGAGATTAATACGCAACGGTTCGTTCCCGCCATGATCCGACCAGATTATACAACGGCCGCGGAATAAATTCGAACGCTGCCTAGCTCAGAAATTTATAAAACCCAACATAAAATAGCCCCATTTTTAATTAAAACACCATATTTATTTACATTCCATTTCGATAAGATTCAGTGGATTTTCATTTATATGGACGCGCCGGATGATTTATTACTCTAGAGCCTACTTACAAAAAGAAAATTAGTTTGATACGTAGAACACCTTAAAAAATTGAATAAAGGGAAATCATAATGCAACTATTTGGTTGCACATATAGAGGTCACGTGTTTACATTCATTTGAAAAATACGAAATGTTAGCAGCAAAATGCAATCCATGTATCAGTAATCCATATCATCAATATGTCAAAACAAATTGCTGTGATGATCAAAACACATTGTATTAAATGGTTTTGTCATATTCATTGTAAGTATAAATTCCAATGTTTATAAAAACTCTTTTTATCCACACAAAGCCTTGGACCTATTTGATCGTATACAATTTCTTTGCCTATAAAAGGGAACATGGGCAATCTTGTACCCTATAGAGTTCCGTCATTTCTTTTTTGTGCGAAACGGTTGGTAAAATAGGAATCATCTATATACGAACTAAGTGACTTAAAAAGTGAACCCATCTACAGCAGGTTTTTCTTAGGTCGTCGAGATGTGATCAGCTCATATGACTGATGAATATATTCCTCCCATTTTTTTAAATTGAAAACATGAAGCTTTTCAACCAAGATCCATTTGTTTCTGGCCGCATATGGCGCAGGGATAATTCCATCTTTAGAAATCAACGCATCAAACTCTTCTGGTCTGACTTTAATAGAGACCTTTACCTCAGGCTCCAGGGTGGCAACACAAAACATTTTGTCGGAAACAAGGAAGCACAAATCATTACCCCATTTAATATCTTCTGTGACCCCTGGTAATGAAATACAGATCTGGCGGATCGTTTCTAAGTCCATGATTTATTATTAAATATTAGAGTCTATAAAGATTTCCCACAAATCAGCTTGGTTTTTCTTCCAGATTAAAATATATTTTCCTTGATAAGATCCTTCTCCTTTACCAATTTCAAAAATAGTACGATCGTTTACGACGTCAAGGTATACGGGATTTAATTTTAAATGATAAGAAGGATGGTTCATATAGCTGTATTCTTTTGCAATGGAATCCCGACCCAACACCAAGGGTTTGTGGTTGTAATAAATTGCGTTTTTTGAATATAACGAATTGACCAATTGAAGTGCATTGTGCAGATTACACAGACGAATCCAATTATTCCTGGCTGCATCCATTACAGACAAATCAATTTTTTTACAAGTAAAAGGCAAGGTATATTCAAATTCTACTTTCCAAACCGAATTTATTTTTTTCCAAATGATGATTTGTCTGTACTCCCGATCAGCATCAACCCTGTTTATTTTATAAAGGTAAGCCGAATCGTTGGTGGCAAACACAGATGACAAACAACTGATATGATTCACACGAAATTCTTGAGAAGCATAATAGTTCGAAATAGCGGCACTGCCCACAAGTATAGAGTCTGATGGCAATATTTTTATACAATGTTTGGATAAGACATCTTTTACGGTATTTGCATTGATGGCGTTCATCCAGGATGCGTCGGCATCAGACGAAACAAATACATCCTTGGTTTGCCCAATACAACCTGTGAAAAAGAATAAAAACATACTTATAAATTTCATTGAACTAAAATATAGATTGACGACAAGACAAAATGAAAAACTTTTAATTTTATACCATGTTGTTTTCCACAAGGGTAACTCTTCATCTGCTTTTTGCAATCATTGGACTACGCGCTGTAGCGCAACCCACCATCTTTGAAATCAATAGAAATCTCGGCAAAGGAATCAATATGGGCAATATGTTTGAAGCACCGAACGAGGGAGAATGGGGCAATCCATTTAGAGATGATTATTTCAAAATAATAGCAAGTCTTGGATTTAATCATGTCCGTATACCTATCCGGTGGGATACACCCTCCCGTACCTTGCAAACACCTCCCTATACAATCAATGCCAGTTTTTTAGAGAGAATCAAATATGTGATCGATAAAGCACTCGTTGAAAATCTATATGTGATCGTCAATATGCATCATCATGATCTGTTATTTCAAGATCCGGATGGACAAAAGGAGAAGTTTATATCTCAATGGACTCAGATTGCAAATTACTTTAAAGGGTATGATCATCGACTGCTATTTGAAATCATGAATGAGCCCAATACCAATCTCACACCTGCTAAATGGAATGTATTCTTCAAAGATGCTCTTGCTGTAATACGCAAAACCAATCCCACCAGGGCTGTCCTCATGGGTACCGATCCCTGGGGAGGGCTTGCTGGAATTCCAGATATGATCTTTCCAAATGATGACTACACGATACTTACGATACATGATTACGAGCCATTTACTTTTACTCATCAGGGCGCCGAATGGGTCAATGGTGCTGATGCGTGGTTGGGCACAAAATGGCAAAACACGACGATCGAACGCAACGAGATTATAAGTTCATTTGCATTCGCGCAAGCCTTTGCAAAAGAGAAGAATAAACCAATCCATATAGGCGAGTTTGGTGCTTATAGCAAAGGTGATCTCGATAGTCGAATTAAATGGACTAATTTTTTAGCCCGATGGTTTGAATCGCAAGGCATGTCCTGGGCCTATTGGGAATGGAGTGCAGGCTTTGGCATCTATAATCCTGCCACCAATCAAGTATTGACATCACTGGCAGATGCCCTGATCAAAACCCCAATGTTTCCAGAAACAAAACAAACTACTATTCCTGTATTTGAAAGTTCTTTCGGTATCAATGATGGATGGAATCTGTATCTGCAATCGAACGCAGCAGCTTCTTTATCAAGAATAAATGGCTCCGGTGTCATCGAGATCACCCGGGTGACAGATCAGGGCTGGCACGTACAACTTGTCAAGGCACCCGTCAAACTAAAAAAAGGTAGTCGATATCTTGTGACCGTACGCGCAGCATCTACAGTTCCTGTTTCATTTACTAATTACATTGGAAAAAACGGTGATCCATGGAATAGCTATTCAGGTTATAAATCGATCTCGACGGATAATACACCTGGAGAATATATTTATACTTTCACGATGACATCACCCAATGATGATTTCGCCCGGGTCGTATTTGACTTGGGAAGTAAAATTTCAAAAATCACCATCGCCGGTATTAAGATCGAAGAATTAAAAGATGTGGTTTCAGATTATAAGCAATCGATCAGTGATCGGATTAAGATATTTCCCAATCCCGCCAAAGATTATATCATGATATCGGGTATTAGAAATGATACAGCAATAAAGATTACAGATGCGCTGGGCAGAGTGATCATCAATAAAATCTATGGTGAAAGTTTAGATGTGTCGGATTTGTCAAGTGGTGTATATTTTGTGGAAGTTTGGAATAAAGAAAACTATGGAGTAAAGAAATTTGTAAAAAACTAAAACAAAACGGGCCGGCTTTCGCTGGCCCGTATCTATCTTTTCTATAAAACACGTTCTTAAAACTTAATATTCAGATTAGCGTTCAATATTGTACCCAATTGACTAAACTGGGAGCCGTTATAACCAAGGATATCATATCGACCACTGAAGCCAAGGAAACCTCTTAATAAAGATTTCTTAGCTGGATTGTTTAATATTTCATTGGCTGCTTTTAGCGAAGCAGCCTTGTCCGTAACTGAGGGTGCGGCAGATGCGATGAGATCCCATTTGGGCAATACATTTAGTAAATTATTAGCATTTAAAGTAAAAGTAACCTTGTTGGAAATTTGATATCCGATACTTAAATCGGTTACAACAGCAGGAGTAAACTCTGCTTTGATATTCAGCATATCGCTTCCACCGTTATCAAGATCCCTGAAAGCAGTCTTGCCGAAAAGTGTATTATTGAGATTGAAATTCCATTTATCTACGTTCCAATCAAATCCAAGAATGACTTTATAGTTTGGCCGGCCTTCCGTAAGAAGTGATTTGATTTGTTCATTGAGAATGCTGGACCCGGCAGATGAGATGGCCGCGGGTTCTGCAGGGGTACCAATGATTTTATTGCTTATGGTGATATTACCAGCAAGGTTAATTCCAAGAAGACCCTTACCAAAAGAGATATTGCGTTGGCTGGCTACAAAGTCAAGACCACTTGTACGAGTCTTGATACCATTGATAAAAAACTGAACTGATCCAAGATTATTGTCTGCAAGTATTTTATACAAAGCAGTAGTAGGATCACTTGTAGAAATAGATGAGCTATAGACAATACGATCTTTGATGCCGATATTATAATAATCCAAGGTGATATTAAAATATTTGGAAGGGTTAAATCCCAAACCCAAGGTGATATTATCGGATTTTTCAGGTTTAAGTTTGGGTATGCCCAGCAAGCGTGCTTGCACACTGTTATTATTAAACAAACCTTGTTCTACAATAGTACCACCCGCAAAAGATGCCTGTATGGATTGTGCATAAATCTGATGCAATGTAGGAGCGCGGAAACCGGTAGAGATCGATCCACGCAATACCACTTTATCATCTGCCAGTTTAAGCCTTGATGCCAGTTTCCATACATTGGCCGCGCCAAAATCAGAATATCTTTCAGTACGGAAAGCACCATTGATTAGAAAATCTTTAGATATATCGTAGTTTAGATCGGCATACGTACCGATATTGAACCGGGAATTTACACCGGCTACTTTTTTATTGATACCCGGGAAAGAATTGGATCCTTGTTGAAAATAAGAATCTTCATCACCGGCAACGATCGTATACGTTTCGTTGCGCGCTTCAGATCCAATGGTAAGGCTGAATTGATCGCTAAACTTACGGGAAAGATCGATATTACCTACAATATGACTAAATCCGAAACCTCCCGGCTTAAAGAATGTTGGGCTCGCGGTCCCCAAGGATCTATTGACCGTATTATTGACTGTATAGTTTTGCGTATTGCCGCCAAAAGTGATGCTGGCATCCGAATGCCATTGACCCAATTCGTTTTTCACACCAAGGGTAGCATTGTAATCCTTGAGATCACCTTCAAACGTAGGATTGTATCCTGTATACCCGCGATAAATACTGACATTATCATCATATCCATACCAATCTTTAACAATACCCTGAGTAAGATAATTTTTACCCCCATTGTCTGCAACAGAATGTAATAAACCTCTATCCAGTCTCCAATAAGGAGTTCGGAAATTAGCAAACGAATTTACTTTCTTAGCCACGACCGCTGCATTCGCATAAAAAGACCCTTTATCACTATAGTTAAAACCGGCATTAATCAAAAAATTTGCGGAAGTTACATCACCGGATCCATTTACATTATTTGCAGTAGGGTAGTCACGCAAATATGTTTTAATAACATTATCGACGGCAGGATCACCACCAAAAGTAGCGATCTCTGTCGGCACATCGACAGTACCCGATCTGACGGCACTCGCATCATGTCGGAATCCAACAGTATAATTTATAAAACTTTTTTCATTACTATAACCACTATTAAGACTGACGTTATAAGACTGGCCATAGCCATGATCTCCTACGAGTCCACCATTGCTTTTCTTGGTCGTCATACCGCCGGAAATATTAAGGGATTTTCCCTGATTGCGACTTTTCAGTATTACGTTCATGACACCTGCAATGGCATCAGATCCGTATTGTGCAGAGGCTCCATCGCGCAAGATCTCCACGCGTTCAATAGCATCTTGTGGTATAGCTGATAAGTCTACTCCCGTCTCACCCCTGCCCGGAGCGAACTGTACATATAATAATGATGAAAGATTTTTTCGTTTACCATCGATGAGCACAAGCGTGCGACTTGGGCCAAGATTGCGTATTTCATAGGGATCCAGTAGGGTAGTCGCGTCGTTGACAGGAGTATTGACTGAGTTAAAAGAAGGAACACGATATTGCAACGCTTTATCAAAAGTCAACTGGCCGGTAGATTTTAAATCTGCGCTACCCAATATATCCACCGGTACGGGAGCATCCAATACAGTACGTTGAGAATTACGACTACCTGTAGAGATTACGACTTCCTGCAAAGCTGTAGCAGATTCGGTCAACGTTACATCTGCAGTCTGATCCTGATTACCCATCGTGACTGTTTTGGACAAAGTAGTGTAACCTAAATAAGAATAATTAATCGTGTACGTACCGGCTGCCAGAGAAGAAATGAGATAGTTACCATTCAAATCAGATGCAGCGCCGTTATTTGTACCTTCTACCTGTATCGCGACACCCGGAAGAGCATTTCCTTGTTCATCAGTGACTTTGCCCTTGAGATTACCCTGGGCAAGAGAATACAAACTTCCAAATAGAAGAAGTAAGGGCATTATAAATTGACTGGTTCGATGTTTTTTCATACTCTGATTTTTAGATTATTTAGGAATATGTACCAAATCTAAAAAACTTTTATGAAAAATTAACCTGGGGTCAATGAGAAGTAAAATTGATTTCTGTCCATTTTAAAAGGAAATATTAAATAAAAGCAATGCCTGTACCTTGCAAGTTGAATATTCAGATGATGTCAGAAAGCAGGTACTTACCCGATGGTGAATGGCAAGGCTTTTATCTATATGGCAATTTTCGGCTAGAGCATCCGATGCAATGCAATCTCATATTCAATCAAGGATTGATCCAGGGTTACGGAGTAGACGATATTGCACCCTTCGGCTGGCAAGGTACCTATTCTGAAAAGCTCACAGTGAATATGACGAAATCTTATACAAGTCATATCGTACACTATCATGGATATGCAGATGAAAATGGTATTTGGGGTACCTGGAAGCTATTTGATGGTACGGCAGGAGGGTTTCATATCTGGCCCATCCAGGAAAATGAAGATGTGCACCGCGAATCAATTAAAGAAAAGAAGAATATATTAATTGAGGAAATCCTGAGCAATAAGGCATCCTGAGTGTATCCCGCCGGAAGCAGGTGCAACATAACAATCGTGTGGTGCAGCAATATATAAAGCTCATATAAATGATCCCTAATTTTTAACCGATAATTGAAGGGCAACAGGGTACAAACATTTTGATAAATTGTTCTGCTCAGCAGAACGAAGGAGATAAGTCTATTTGAAAAATACAAGTTTATCTTTGCCGTCCATAAATGGTACCCATGAAAATAACTTGTTTTTTAATTCTCCTTTTCTTAGCCCGAACGATATATTCTCAATCGATCATTGGCATCTGGAAAACCATCGATGACAAGGAACATGTAGAAAAATCTTACGTCGAAATTTATGAATCAGGGGGTAAGGTTTTTGGCAAAGTAATTAAGCTACTTCTCAAACCTGCCGATACCAATTGTGATAAATGCAAGGGAGAACGAAAAGATAAGCCTGTTCTGGGTATGGTCATCATGGAAAACATGATTAAAAACAATGATGGCGGATATAGTAAGGGTCGTATTCTGGATCCTGAATCAGGAAATGATTATGGTTGTAGTATCTGGCTTGAAAACGGCAAACCAGACGAATTGAGGGTAAGAGGCAAACACTGGACCGGATTGTACCGTACACAGACGTGGTACAGAGTGAAATAAATATTTATTAATAAGTTACGTAATATGTGTTATAATTAATAATAAGCTTTTATATAATGCCTGATTAGTCATCTATATTATTACAAATTAAGCTGATGGGATTATTTTACCTTTGCTCTTTACGATGTTATTAGTCACTAAAGTTTTTCATTTTGAGACTGCCCATGCCATTTTTGGATACCAGGGATTATGCAAAAATATTCATGGTCATTCGTATGAATTGCATGTTACGATCGGACCGGTTAAGACTCCGGATCACTACCTGGATGGATTGGGAATCGTGTTTGATTTTAAAGATCTAAAAAGACTGGTTTCCAATCATGTCCTGGAAATTTTTGATCACAAACTTTTATTATCTAAAAAGTATGTTGCCGCCAACCCACACCTGGCAAATCTGGATTATTTGGACGTCTGGGATCACGAACCCACCGCAGAAAATATACTTATTTATATAAAAGAAAAGCTACAGGGAGTTTTACCTCAGCAGGTAAAATTGGTTCGGTTAAAAATTTTTGAGACTAAAAACTCATATGCCGAATGGATCAGTGAGTAATGAATTGATATGCTATAGTATAGTAAAACCCCGCAAGTCGGACATTGATTTTTGTGTATAATTTGCATCTCTTTAAAAGGGCACATAGCTCAGTTTGGTTAGAGCACTTGACTCTCCCGCTCTAAAGCAGGACAATAGTTCTAGGTTCAAGCCCAATGCCTTTAATATTCAACTCGACTTAATAAAAAGAATAACTGGCATCAAATCTGAATGTGTGAATATATTATTTGAAAAACCCGACAAATCTATTTATGGATTACATTTCACTTGAAAGCAAGTGACTGGCTACAGAAATTAACACTTGAAGTAAATACATATGCCCACACCAGAAGAACGGAAAGGCATATCATAAAAAGAAAAAGCAGAACATTTATTGAAGAACTTTTAGACAAGCCTTGCCTTTAAATGGCGTTAAATGAAAAAACAGTTAGTTGAGCATTTTGCTACTCCTCCAAAAGCAAAAGGAGATATGTTCTCGGTACCAATATTTTGGATATATAATGAAATAGAGTTTATATTTGCACCTCTTTAAAAGGGCCCATAGCTCAGTTGGTTAGAGCACTTGACTCATAATCAATAGGTCCTAGGTTCAAGTCCTAGTGGGCCCACTTTTACACACGACATGAGTACCCTATACATCCTTTATTCGCCGAAACTTAAAAAATATTATACAGGCATCACAACCGGGAGAGTTCAAGAGCGCCTGGAAAAGCATAATTTATCAACCTATGGATCCCATTTTACTAGCCAGGCCAATGATTGGATTATAAAATTGTCACTGGAAATAGGAACCTACACACAGGCGCGAAGAATGGAATTGTATATAAAGAAGAGGAAAAGCAGGATCTATATAGAAGAACTAATTGAGAACGAAACGACGCAAAAGATTTTGAAAGAAAAGACCGCTGGTTAGAGCACTTGACTCTCCCGCTCAAAAGCGGGACAATAGGTCCTAGGTTCAATCCCGAAAGCAATCGGGAAGTGGGCCCACTTTTACACACGACATGAGTACCCTATACATCCCTTATTCGTCTACACATAATAAATATTATACGGGAATCATATCCGAGCCAGTGCAATAGCGGCTGGAAAAGCATAATTTATAAGCTTATAGATCATATTTTATTTCCAAAGCCAAAGAATAGATTTTTAGATTGGCTTTGGAGGTAAGGACATCCCTACAGCTTTAAACTTTACAGCACTACCTCTCAAGAATAAAAAGTTTTTATCCCGTTTACAAAAAAATCTATATTCAAGTCATGAAAAGAAATCTATTATGTATGGCCTTCGCATTTCTCTACGCATGTATTCTGGTAAGCCAACCAGGCAAATACTCGGATCAGATAATTAAGAGTGCAGACAAACTCGAACAAAAAGTAATAGCCTGGCGACATGATTTTCATCAGAATCCGGAATTGGGTAATCGTGAATTTCGTACCGCCGAAATTGTTGCCAAACACCTGCAATCACTGGGTATAGAAGTAAAAACCAAAGTGGGCATTACTGGTGTAGTAGGTATATTAAAAGGTGATCAACCCGGACCGGTGATCGCGTTACGAGCTGATATGGACGCCTTACCCGTCGAAGAAAAAAATGATTTGCCATTCGCGTCTAAAGTAAAGACTCTGTACAATGGAAAAGAATCGAGTGTCATGCATGCCTGTGGGCACGACGGACATACAGCTATATTAATGGGAGTTGCAGAAATATTATCCACCATGAAAAAAGATTTGAAAGGAACAGTAAAATTTATATTCCAGCCCGCTGAAGAAGGAGCGCCCACGGGTGAAAGCGGTGGAGCCGAATTGATGGTAAAAGAAGGGGTATTGGATAATCCCAAAGTAGATGTGGTTTTTGGCCTGCATATGGATGCCGCATCGGAAGTAGGTAAGATAAATTATCGACCCGGAGGCACGATGGCCGGTGCAGCATTTTTCAAAATTATAGTAAAAGGAAAACCAAGTCATGGAGCGTATCCCTGGTTGTCAGTGGATCCCATTCCCGTAGCTGCACAAATTGTGACCAGTCTTCAAACCATCGTAAGTAGAAATTTGAATGTAACCGAAAATGCAGCTGTCGTTACCGTCGGATCAATCAATGGAGGTAACCGGGGTAATATCATTCCAGAACAAGTGGAAATGATGGGAACGATCAGAAGTCTGAGCAATGAGGATGAAGCAATGATGTTTGGTCGTGTAAAACAAATAGCTGAAAAAACAGCTGAAGCAGCAGGTGCGACTGCATTGGTTGATGTTCCCTATATCGTTCACTATCCGGTCACCTTTAATAATATAGCGCTGACCAATAGGATGGTACCCTCATTGCAAAAATCAGCCGGTATAGATAATGTGTCTATTGTTCCTGCTAAAACCGGATCAGAAGATTTTTCATTTTTTGCTCAGAAAGTTCCGGGTTTGTTTTTCTTTCTGGGAGGCATGACCAAAGGAAAAGACCCTAAGACGGCAGGTCCACATCATACTCCACAATTTATGATTGAAGACACTTCATTTAAATTGGGTGTGATTGCTTTTTGCAATTTAGTATTTGATTATAATGACGGGGGTAAAAATTAATAAGTCCATCAGATAAAAAAGGCTAACAGCCTTATTAATTATTGAATTTTTTGAAAGAAATTAATTTCTGTCCAACGCCGATTTAATCTGGGCCAAATGATGTTCGCAATGCCAGGCGACTTTATCCATTTCATCTTTGAGTGTGCGCAAACCGGTCGAACTGTGTATAAAAGGCAAATCTCCGTGTGATATATAATACCTTTCAACAAGATGTATGACTCCATCCCGCACACCTTCAAACATTTTCTTGCTTGCCTCTAATGGGAAGTGATCGTAATCCAGGTGAGCAGCCCAGGCATCCTGATCAAAGGCCCAAATGACCGGTCGCGGTTGCTCGCTGATGATACGGCGGATACGATCGTAGAGTACCGACTCTGCGTCTGCAATGTGTACAAGTAGCTGACGAATGTTCCATTTACCATCAGAATACGTCAAAGTATGTGTGGACTGGGGCAAAGAAAAATAGTCCAGGATTTGCTGTTTGGAGGTTATAAGCTTATCAATAATTTCCATCATGGAAAGGTAAGCATAAATAGTCTTTCAAACTTAAAGGATATAATGGATGATTTGCATTATTCAAACTATATTCATCATGGATAATTAAAAAAACTCCTATGTCTAGAAGAAAATTTATTAAAAAGACTTTCGTTGCCGGTACCAGCCTCCTGGCTTCTAATCCCATTTATTCATTTTCTGCATCGAGTTATCGGCGCATCATGGGTGCTAATGATCTGATCAGAGTATCGATCATGGGAGTGAATGGCAGAGGATATTCATTGGCACAAAATTGAAAATTTGACGCCGGCGTAGGAGCAGGCGCTGGAGCCGGAACTGGAGTTGGTGCTGACGCGATCGATAGCAAAGTAAACAATTGATTATAAGAGTTATCGCAATCCCAGATCTGGGCATTGCTATTACCACCAATA
>CALMKY010000430.1 GCA_937867195.1 uncultured Saprospiraceae bacterium
TATTGGCTAAAACAGATTCCATACCGGTAGCGGCTTTCATGAGTAATCAATATGGCGCACCGGTCTATGCAATTCAATTTCATCCGGAGGTAACTCATTCCTTGTTTGGCTTACAAATATTAAAGAATTTCCTTTACACCATTGCCGGCATGAAAGGTGATTGGACTCCGGCGGCATTCATCGAAGAACAGGTAAGATCCATCCGTACGCAGGTAGGCAACGATCACGTATTGATGGCCATCTCCGGAGGAGTAGACAGCACCGTCGCTGCAGCCTTGATCCATAAGGCAATTGGATCTCAATTACATGGGTTTTTAATAGATCATGGTTTATTGCGTAGGGGAGAAACCAGGCAGGTGATGGATCTGTATCGTGAACATGATTTTAATGTAACTTCCATAGATGCTTCTGAGTATTTTTTAGAAAAATTACAAGGAGTCTCCGATCCCGAACAAAAGCGCAAGATCATCGGCAAATCTTTTATCGATGTATTTGAAAAAGAAGCGAAAAATCTTCCTGAAGTAAAATGGCTTGCACAGGGTACGATTTATCCCGATGTGATCGAATCGGTTTCTGTGCATGGTCCTGCCGTGACGATTAAATCACATCATAACGTAGGAGGTTTACCTGATAAACTTCACCTGAAGGTATTGGAGCCCATGCGTATGTTGTTTAAAGATGAAGTACGCAAAATAGGTCACGAACTTGGAATACCCGACTCAATCCTTTGGAGACATCCGTTTCCCGGACCCGGACTGGCAATCCGGATATTGGGAGAAATCAGCCGGGACAAAATCGATCTATTGCAAAAAGCTGACGAAATCTATATCCAGCTGCTAAGAAAATATGACCTTTACGATAAAATTTGGCAGGCAGGTGCCATCTTGCTTCCGGTCAGGTCTGTAGGTGTGATGGGTGACGAGCGTACTTATGAATTCACCTTGGCACTCCGGGCTGTTAATAGTACCGATGGCATGACAGCGGAATGGAGCAGGTTGCCTTACGAATTTATGGCAGAAGTATCTAATGAAATTATCAATAAAGTAAAAGGAATAAACAGGGTAGTCTATGACATCAGTACAAAACCTCCGGCTACTATTGAGTGGGAATAAATTCGGTTTCTTTATTATCTTTTTGGTTTGTTATAGCTGTGGCACTCCGGTGAAAGTCGTAGAAACACCTAAAGTCGAAAAACCTGTCAACAAGCCGGAAGTCTACAATCCAAAGACTGGTCAGATGGAAACAGCCAATTCATCCAATACTCATGTGGATACCATCCACTTTATCGAGAGTGGACTGGAGCCGTTTATAAAAGATAAACCAAACATTAATGCTGGGGAGAAAATAACCAAAGGTGCTTACGACATTGCCCTATTGCTCCCTTTATCTGAAGATGATCTGGGTAAAGATATGGGATCAGATGGCTCCGAAAAATATTTTCAATATTATGCAGGAATGAGGTTGGGCATGAAGGCTTTGGCAGATAGTAATTACCAAACCAAAATACATGTGCTCGACGTCAAAGCAAATCCGGAAGACATTTATTCCCTGTTTAAAAAACCGGCAGTAGCAAACGCAGATCTAATCATTGGTCCATTGCGCCGCGATCATATTAATGAAACCGCCAAATTTGTATTGCAGAATAATAAAGTGATGGTCGCTCCCTGGAATGCATATCGTACCATCGAAAATATTAATGATCATTATGTCTTGATGAGAGCTTCGTTGCCCACGCATTGTGAAGCGCTGACGCATTATGCATTGAGCATTGCCAGACCACAGGATATTTGTATTGTGGGGCGGGAAAAGTCCAAGACGATTACAAATTATTTTGTGAATAATATTCAAAAGTCTACCGGAAACGATGATCTAAAAATCAGCCAGTCCATCATTAAAGACGATTACAAGTTTGGCGAGTCTTATAAATATTTGGATTCTACCAAATCTGTGTATATGATTACGGAATTTGAAGATCCCAACATCGTATTTAATTTTTTGCGCAACATCAACGCTATGCGAAAAAACCGCGACATTACCGTCATCGGGATGCCTTCCTGGCAGGATTATCCAAAAGACTTTATGTCATTATTCAATGCTCTCAAAGTCACCATTTCATCCAATTCATTTGCGGATGGAGCTGATGAAAATGTCATTGCATTTCGTAAATTATTTTTTCAGGCATATCAAAATTTCCTTTCTAAAGAAGCATATGAAGGGTACGATGTCATTCAATATTTAATCAAAGCATTGGCACAACGGGGAACTTCGTTCCAACTGGATTCAGAAGCCGAACCTTATGAAGGGATTGCCACCAAGATCAAACTGGAAAAAATACTAGACCTTACCAAAGGGAGTGATGATCGTATGAAAAATACCTTGTGTATAGAAAACAAAGCACTTTATATTCTGCGTTTTGACCAGTTTAAGTTTAGCATCCTGCAATGACCCAAGGAATATATGCTTGAAAAACGGGAAAACAGGATCAGAGCTTTAATTGATAAACGGCAATTGCATTTTTCCGTGATATTGGAAAATGTAAGGGATCCTCATAATATCGGAGCCGTGATGCGCACATGCGATGCAGTGGGTATCCATGAAATATTTCTGATTTATTCCAATCCAGATGAATATAAGCAATTTGTGCTCGGAAAACGTGCATCGTCCGGTGCCCGCAAATGGGTAGATGTCTATGAATTTGAAAGTGTCAAATCCTGTATGGACTATGTCAGGTCCAAAGGTTATAAAAAAATCTGGGCAACCAAAATGGATGCTCAATCCAAAATCCTCTATGACATCGACTTCACTGATCAGGTAGCTCTTTTATTTGGCAATGAACATTTCGGGGTAAGTGATGAAGCAATTCACTTCGCGGTCGCCGTGTTTGACGTTCACAAACTCCGGATGACGCGGGGATTTTTCTAGCCGGGCCTTGGCCCAGTCCTGCGCTTGAACGGTGAAAGCCGTCAGCGCGGCTGCGACGATGAGCAACAGGGATTTTTTCATGGGGTTTCTTTCGTTGGGTTCA
>CALMKY010000431.1 GCA_937867195.1 uncultured Saprospiraceae bacterium
AAAAGAAACCTCCGGAGCTTATAGCATCGAAATATTAGGCACCAAAGGACGAGCCGATATACAAGTCTGGAACCGTCATGAAATCAAAGGACAAAAACCCTGGCGTTGGGAATCCATGCATTCGGACAAAGAGAAAAATAATATGTATCAAACAGAGCATGATGAATTATTTGCTTCGATTCGGAAGGGTGATCCGATCAATGATGGAATTAGGGCGGCGAATAGTTGTATGCTTGCTATCTGGGGTCGCATGGTAGCGTATACCGGTAAGGACATCACCTGGGATGAAGCGTTCAACTCTAATGAATTATTGACCCCGGCAGATGACGCTTATTCCTGGGATTTGGATTGGAAATCGAAAGAAGTAGCGAAGCCAGGTTATACTAAGTTTGTTTAATCTTTTCTGAAGAATGTTTAATATGATGGATACGACAAGAAGGGAATTCGTAAAGATTTCCACTGCTGCTTCATTATCAATGCTTAACCCATTGACCGTTTCATTGGAATCCAAAGGATTGACGAAAAAATCATTGAAATACGGAATGATCCAGGAAGGGAATACAGTCTTGGAAAAATTCAATCTGATTAAAGAACTTGGCTTTGATGGTGTCGAATTAGATAGTCCCAATCAACTGGATAATAGAGAAATACTCATTGCAAGAGATAAAACGGGTATCCTCATCGACGGTGTAGTGAATTCCGTTCATTGGTCATCTCCTTTATCGGATGCGGATCCTATGGTCAGAGCCAAATGCGTAGAATCCATGAAGATTTCATTAAACGATTGCAAACTATATGGTGGCTCCTCGGTATTGTTAGTGCCGGCAGTGGTAAATGAAAAAGTAAGTTACCAGGAGGCCTATACCAGATCACAGGCTGAAATAAAAAAAATATTACCGGTAGCTGAGAAGACAGGAATCAAAATAGCGATCGAAAATGTATGGAATAATTTTTTACTCAGTCCGATCGAAGCTGCCCGATACATCGATGAATTTAAAAATCCGATGATTGGTTGGCATTTTGATATAGGCAATATTATTCGATATGGATATCCTGAACAATGGATCAAAGTTCTGGGGAAAAGAATCATCAAGACCGATATCAAGGATTATTCCCGTAAGAAAGCAAATGATGAAGGTGTTTGGAAGGGATTCAATGCTGAACTCGGAGAAGGTGATGTGGATTGGAATGCGGTCAACAATGCCCTACGGTTTATAGGTTACGAAGGATGGGGTGCTGCAGAGGTGCCCGGTGGAGATCGCAAGAGGTTGGAAGAGATTTCCAAGCGAATGGATAACTGCTATAGCAGATAAAAAAATATGTCTCCGATCATCCGGAGACATATTCTTACTCTGACTTAAAAAAAAACCTATTTATTATCTTAGAATCTGGGTCTTAATACGATCACAAATTCTTTTCCTTTTTTATGGGCTATCGCAAACCGATCGCAAGTGCCATTACCGTAGTCTATTCTTGTTTCTTCATCCTTTTTAATAATCGTAATCCATCCATTCACGATATAAGGGCAATCTCCTTTGATAATTAATGGTTCTGTGATTTGGGTAGTGAATTTTATTCCATTGTCGTTGGAACCCACGGAGCCTCCTTCAATCTTCCACTTATCATCGGATCGGTTTATTGTATTGCCACCTTCTAATTGAGTACGTGTATGGGAAGAATTAATCGTAATGCTTCCATTCTTGCCTGTAAACACCATGTCTTTTATTTCACGGGATAATTTTCGATTACCTGTCGTAGGATCGGTACTAAGATTTTTCAGGATGACAGTTCCTTTTTTCATTCGCACACTATCGATACCAAAGTCTATGAATGTGGTGGTCCGCATCGCCCCTGCATGTCTTAAAGAATCTGTTTGCTCAATGATGATTTTACCTGAATGATATTTTCCTTTAGCATCAGTACATCCTGCACCGTAATCAATGGTTACCGTATTGGGGAAAGTACCTTTAGGAGCAGTCGAGGTAATCGAAGGACAAGAAGGACTTTCACGCACTTCAAGGGAATTAAATCCATTTTCTACTTGATTATCGGCTAATTCATCGATGGATTCCAGATCGTTCTGGACTTCGGCATACATAGATACTGCAGCATCATTTGTGGTATTGATTGCGTCAGTAGAGGCAGATACATTCGAGTCATCGTTTTTTTGACAACTAACTACAAAGAGTAAAGCAAAGGCAATAAGGCCCGTAAAAATGAAACTTTTCATGGTTATAAAGATTTTAAAATGAATAAAGCGTGTATTTTGATTAAAAGATATTGCTTCTTGGGAGAATATGCTTTCAATCTCATTATCCAATGATGTTCATTGTCTAATTACAGGGAATAGACTGTTGAATAGCATCCAGGTTTAATCCAGATTAAATTATTTGTTTTTTTTTGATGTTAAACAAAAGTTATCAATACAATATAGGGAATCGAAAGGATGTTTATCATTTAAATTCTTTATTCATTTGCAACGATTCTTTACTTCACTAATAATATCTAATTAAGTATGCGAAGAATGATTTTATTTGCGATGGCATGTGGGATCGCAGGTATCTGGGCATGTACCAAAACCAGCAATGAAGACACTACCTCCAATGATTGCAATGGAATTGAAGGTGCTACATTTAGTTCGAATAACGGTAAAGTATTGGCCATCATGACCGGTAAATGTGCCGGTAGCAGTTGTCATAGTCCCGGAGGTAAAGAAGCTGACGAATTTTTAGTTTCATCTGACTTAAGTGGCATCACATCTATGCTATCAAAAGCATCCAGTGAAGTGCTGGATAAATCGATGCCTCCCGGAGGAGGATTGACGGATTCAGAAATAGCGGTATGGAAATGTTGGAAAGCATCCGGATATCCTCAATAAATTAAACCGGATTATATCGTATCGCAATCAGCAAAGCAACCGGGTGTCAAAATTGAATTCAGATTATTATTCATACGAATTGATGTCGTCCCGGAGGCTTGTAAATAAATATAAATGAAGGATTAAATGACTAACCAAAATCAATCTTCGGTTTATCATTACAAATTTATCTTGCATTCTATTTAATGAAATGCTAATGATGTATTCATTCTAAAGTCTCATTGCAACGAATTGTGTTTATTTGTACCTTTTTAATCATGAAGAAATTAATAAGCGCAATTATTTGCATGGGAATACTTTTGATATGGGCATGTTCTAAAAGTAGCGATACAGCAAACGTGGATTGTTCAACCATCAGTGGAGCCACATTTACTTCCAATAGCGGGAAAATGCAAGCAATTATATCTGCTAATTGTTCCGGAAGCAGTTGTCATAGCGCAGGTGGAAGAGAAGCTGGTAGATTTTTAGTATCGTCCAGTTATG
>CALMKY010000432.1 GCA_937867195.1 uncultured Saprospiraceae bacterium
CAAACATCATTCCTTGGTCACCGGCCCCTTGTTCTTTTTCGTCTTTAATATCAACACCCATAGCGATGTCAGGAGATTGTCTTCCAATGCTTGTTAAAACAGCACAGGAATTTCCGTCAAAACCTAGCTCGGGCGAATTATAACCAATATTTTTAATAACTTGCCTTGCCATGATCATTTCTATTATGGCTACCGGGATGATATTACCCTGGTTAAACTTGATAACACATAAATCCATTCTCTTAACTTTTGATCATCCACATATAGTCATCGGAATTACAGGAATTACTCTCTTGACAGCTCTCGTAGCAGGTTATCTTCCTTCTTTCCATCTTGCTTCCTTAAAGGCTATTTCTGTACTTAAATCCAATCTTGCACCCGGAGGTTCAAATGCAATGTTGAGGAAAATACTGGTCGTTATTCAATTTACAGCTTCAATTGTTCTTCTGATTGCCAGCAGCTTTGTTTACAAACAATTGATCTACATTCAACAAAAAGATTTAGGTTTTCAAAGAAAGAATCGCATCCTCGTGGACCATTTTGATGAACTCAACAAAAATCTTAATGCGTTTAATCAGGATATACTTCAAATACCAGGGGTTCAGAATATTGGATTTTTAGGCAGTAATGTATTTGAATTACCTATTACTACGACGGACCCGGTTTGGCCATCCAGACCTGCTAATTCATCACTTGTATTTAAAGTACTGAGGTGTGATGAAGGATTTATTCCAGCCCTGCATGTTCCACTCCAGGCAGGCAGAAATTTTAATGATCATGGCGACTCCTCTAATTATATTATAAATGAAAAAACGATGTTGTCCATGGGACTGACCAAGGAAAATGTAATCGGCACGTCCCTTGAGATGTGGAATGGGAAAGGGCAAATCATTGGTTTGACCAATGACTTTCTGAATGGAAACATGTATGAATCTACCAAACCTCTCATTATGATGTTTAGTAAATCGAATGGATTTTATCATATCCTGGAGATGGCTCCGAATACCAATGCAAATCAAATACTCAAGTCCGTACAGTCCGTCATGCACCAATATGCTCCTGATCATCCATTTAGCTATCACTTCATGGATGAGGTTTTTTCTGAGGAATATCGAAATGAATATGCCCAGGGTAAAATTATACTAGGCTTTACCTTCCTATCCTTTATCATTTGT
>CALMKY010000433.1 GCA_937867195.1 uncultured Saprospiraceae bacterium
TATCAAAGACAAGGTATTGGTAAAGAACTAATACGCCAAACCAAGTTGATATCTCCTTTGGCCAAACTTATTTTATTGTCGGCACCGAAGGCAGTCGATTATTATCCTCTCATAGGCATGTCTCATTTTGAACATTGCTATGTTCTGGAGGATGTCAACGCGATCCGTTAACGATTTGTGGACTTTGCTGCCATAATATATTTTTTTTGAAGATTTAGTTACAATTCTTCACCGGCGGGTACTAATATATATTGTCTGAAGCTTGGAAACAGATTCGTTCCGCGCCATCAAGATTACTATTAATTCAACTGTAAAATTAAATTGTATGCAAAAGTTAATTTATTTTTTTATGGTAGGATTGCTTATGAGTTCATGCTTAAAGGAATCAAACTATATTGACAAAAGCAATGTGATGGAATCCCGTGCAATCTGCAGGGATATTAAAAATTTCAAAGTAGTGGATAAAAACAATGCCAATAACATTCCAGGCAGCTCCATTGAATTTAATTACTCTGTCAAAGCTTGCGATCCATTCAGCAGACTGTCCATCAAAGTAGTTATGGATGATATGACGAATGGTTTTCCCGAAAACAAATTTTTATTGCTTACGCTGAATGCAAATGGGAAATATTTTATCCCTACAGAGCCAAATCATAATTATAGATTGATTATGCTGGTATATGATGTAAATCCCTCACAGAGTGCTTTGTTGGACTATGCAAGAGTAGATTTTACGAATAATCAATTTGTGTATGATCATTGGAATCCAGAAGCAGAATAATGAATTCATTCTTCGTATTCAATTATTCGGAATGGTTTGATGAGGCATGTGGTTGTAGTGTTGTTTAAGCAAATCTTCGCCAAACTCATTACCGGTCTGGCGCAGGATACAATGTATATGATTGCCATCATTTTGAAATCCTACATTATCATATTCTATTATAAAATCGGGTCCATGTAAAATATAATAATGAGGTTTATTGTTTTCCTGAGATCCGATCCAGGCAAAGTACACTTTATTAAGACCGGTTTTCATAATCTTACTGTTAAATTGATGTGCAATCGGATGCTCAAAATTGTGAATATACTCATTGATTAATAGTTCCATCATTTGTTTTTGAGATACGGTCATCATCGAACCGGGAAGCCCATAGTATTGATCGATTCTCTGAGGGCCATTCGGGCTTGTGATAATATCTCTTGGAGTTTCCTTGCTTAAGATAACTTTTGCTTTTTGAGAAGTACTCAACATATGAAGCAGCATAAATCCATAATCTTCTTCTTTACTCAATACCCGCAAGCCTGCATATTTGTCTGATTTTACTTCGGAAGGGTCGGTTCCGGAGAAATAGGGAGATATTGAAATATCGTTGCCTTTCATCGTGGCACTTAGCGCCATGTGATGACCGCCAAATTTGATTGCCCAGGGTTTTACATGATCCGGTAGACCGAAAATGGCCAGATAATAATTTTCGTGTGACCATTTGAGATCCTGGCTCATTTTGAGAACATCCTGGCTGAGATTTCCCCGCTCATATCCTATTTGATAGAGTGTATTGAGAATGTCATCCAGGGCCATGATGCTATTGAGCTTTAGATAACCCTGTGAGCTGAGAATTGATGTAAATACCCTGTGTAAAGCAAGTCTGCTGGTATCAGATAAGGATCCATATTGAATACCCGGCCTGGGCACTAAACCGACCGGGAGATTGGTCCACTTGAGACGAAAACTATCATTGAACTCATAAATCGTTTGTTTTTTTTGTTCTTCTGAAAGAGTAGAGATAAAATTGGATGAAGCTTTATAAATGTCAGCAGCGTTTTGACCGAATAATTCTATATGGAGGAATAGATTAATGAATAAAAAAGTCAGGGTTTTTTGATACATCTTGATTGAAATTTTTAGCTGAAATTAGGAATTCTATTTAACACATCAACCTTCTTTTTCCAAAAAGACCAAAACGTTTTTAAATGGATCATTCACCGTCATGTGAATGTAGCCCTCAATCCATTGATAGGGTTCGACCGATGGTCGATAATATTTATATGGCTTTAGATTTTTATGAAATCCTCTTAATCCGCTACACTGTATTTGTATAATGGAATGAGGTGTACCATCACCAGAATGCTCGGAGAGGTGAAGCTGAATATCACCCATTGAAACGCCCAGATAGATCGGAGCATTCTCTTCCAAGCGATGCTCAAAGTCAACTGAGAATCCTAGCCAATCCAGATAAAATTCGCGGGCTTTGGATTCATCAAAAATGCGAAAGATCGGCGTGATAGATGTAGGATGCATGATTATTTTTAAATAAATATAAATGAATTTATGGATAGGCTTTTATTGAAATCAATAGTTCAGGCTCGAATATTTGAATCGTTATTTACCTATACATTGGTTAAAATAATTCAATTCTATGTTAATTAAGTTTTTGTAATTTCAAGAGCAAAAAATTATGCAATCGATTGATAAATATTAGAATTAGTTAAAATTGTATCGCAATCGAATGCGTATTATATGTATTTGAAAAACAATAAATTACAGTTATGAAAATGTTAAATTACTACTTTTATTGAATGATTATATTGATTTAAGTCCATTAATTACTATAATTACCTCCTTGATTAAGGTCTTTTAAATGCTAAAATAGTTTAAGGATACGCCTCAAAACTGTTATTTTCAGAACGGTTAAAATGGGATCCATGGACCTTTTACAAACGAATGGAAGTGTCTTGATGGTACCGGATTAATATTTCAAATTCATTCAAATCAAAAGATATAATTTTCTATTATCTGTTTATAATATTAAAACTTGGATCATGGCTGAAATATTTAGAGAAATCACCCCACTTACACAATACGATTGTTTCCTGGTATTTGAAAGACATAAAAAGGATTTTGATTTTCCGATCCATACACACGATGAGATCGAGCTCAATTTTATTGCCAATGGTGCAGGAGTACTTAGATTGGTCGGAGATCACAAAGAGGAAATCGGTGACCTGGAGCTTGTTTTAGTAGGAGCCCGACTGCCTCATTGCTGGCAGACACATCATTATAAATACACTCAGGAAAAGGGTGAGATGTTTGAAATCACCATACAGTTTCACAAAGATCTTTTGGATGAAAAATTTTTGCGGAGGAATCAACTCATATTTATCAAAAGCCTTTTGGAAAAAGCCGGGAGAGGTATTTCTTTTCCTAAAGAGACCATCGCGCAACTTGAGCCCCGCATTCGTAAACTATCAAAATTATCAGGCTTTGACAGCGTATTGGAGCTATTCTCTATACTCCACGATCTCTCGTTGACGCGTGGTATGCAATTACTCAGCAATGAATCATTTGCAGAAGAAAAACCCAGTTTTGTCAATCGTCGGGTAGAACTTGTATATGACTTTATTCGTGCCAACTATCACAAGCAGATTACGTTGGGTGAAATTTCAAAGATGGTGGGTATGACAGAGGTGTCTTTCTCAAGATTCTTTAAGAAAACTACGTGCAAAACCTTTGTCGACAGCATCAACGATATTCGTCTCGGAAATGCTTCACGGATGTTAATGGATTCGTCTTATTCTATATCAGAAATCGCCTTTAAGTGTGGATTCAAAAACCAATCTTATTTTAACCGATTATTTAAAGAGAAAAAAGGAGAAACACCCAAGGAGTTTAGAGAAAGGTATGCCGGAACGAGAATGTTTGTATAGGATTGGTTCCTTCCAACGTTTTTTCTATTTGTTCAATTTTATGCGGTACAGGTACGGTATTAGATAACTGCATGACTTCGAGAAGTCGGGGCAAAAAGTAGGGAGAAATGCTGAAAAATCTAAAATACTAGACTCTATTTCAATATTTGGATTGTTGATTTTGGATCCACTTTCACACCGTCTTTTATGGTTCTTTTAACCATCAACTTGCCTTCATCGAACCAGTATTTAAAAATGTCATCATAATTTCCTGAGTTCCTTCCAAATTTTTTGGGTGATAATTTTAAATCCAATTGTACCCTTTCCGAATTTTTATATATAAAAATGTTGTAGTTCCTTTGCATAAAAATATCCCTAATGTTATAGAGGCAATACTTATATATGAAAGTATCAAAAATTAAATTGTTTTCTGTAGTATTTTTATAATTGGATACAATAAAATATACTTCTTTATTCTTATGTAAAGTGTCTAGAAAGGTTAAAGAGTCCATAAATTATATATGCATGGACTCTTTATTTATTCATTTATATTAAAGTATACCGCTAATTATTAAGAATATGATTATTATTATAAAGAGATTGCTGCTTTTCATTAAAATGCAAAATTAATAACAATATCTTCCGTTTATTGTGAATGGAATAGATATTTTGGTTGTGAAAGGAATGTAATCTCTAGAGTGTTGCTAAATATACCAAGATTGAAAACCCATTTAATACTAATATTATTTGTTAGAAAAATGCCGGTTAAGTCAACTGCAAACGTAACCGACAAATTAAGTTTGAGATCGCAAGGATAACAAATCAGGTGTAATTAAATTCGTAAAGTTTTTTTAGGTAGTGTTTAAATAACTGTGTAAAGGGTTG
>CALMKY010000434.1 GCA_937867195.1 uncultured Saprospiraceae bacterium
TCTTCAGACGTGAAGGTAAACTTTCTGATTATGAGATTCTCAATTCAAGATTAGTAGATAGAGCGATCAGACCTCTATTTCCTGATGATTACATGAACGAAACACAAGTCATCATTAACTTATTATCCGGTGATTCCGAAACTCCCCCGGATGCATTTGCAGCGCTTGCTGCCTCTTCGGCACTCACTCTGTCCGATATTCCGTGGAATGGCCCTATCTCAGAAGTGCGGGTTGCGAAAGTAAACGGTGAATATGTAGTAAATCCTTCTCGTTCCCAACTTAAAATAGCGTCACTGGAATTTGTCGTAGCTGCAACGCAAACAGAATTGCTGATGGTAGAAGGTGAAGCAAAAGAATGTGACGAATCAGAATTGATCGAATCGATCAAAATAGCACATGAAGTAATCAAACAGCAATGCAAGGCTCAACTCGATCTTGCCAAAGCTTTTGGTGTTGATAATAAACCTAAACGCGTACTTGAAGTAAAGGAAATTGATACTGAATTGCAGGATTTGATCAAACTGGCGGTAACTGATAAAATCTATGAAATCGCCCGTAATCCTACCGATAAGCAAACACGCAAAAACAAATTTGATGATCTTAAATCTGTGGCCAAAGAATTTGTGGTAGCAGCCAAAGGAGAAGAATATTATGAAGAAAATAAAAAGACGATCGGAGCTTTGATTGAAAAGCATAAAAAGAATATCGTTCGCGATGTGGTCCTCAACGAAGGTAAACGACTGGATGGCCGGGCGACAGACCAGGTAAGACCTATTTGGACCGAAGTGGATGTATTACCGGCTGCTCATGGTTCTGCGATTTTCAATCGAGGAGAAACGCAAGCACTGGGTGTAGTGACCCTTGGATCTAAAGTCGATAAATTATTAGTGGATACCGCGTTCGCACCTTACGAGGAGGATTTTATTTTCCATTACAATTTTCCACCTTTTTCAGTGGGAGAATCAAAACCAATGCGTGGCCCTGGCCGTCGTGAAGTAGGTCATGCCAATCTTGCTTCAAGATCAGTACAGCAAGTATTACCTGAAGAAAATCCGTACACTGTAAGAATTGTTTCAGATATTTTAGAGTCCAATGGTTCTACCTCTATGGCCTCCGTATGCGTTTCGTCTCTGGCCTTGATGGATGCAGGTGTAAAAATCAAAGCCCCCATTTCAGGCATAGCCATGGGACTTATTGCAGATGGTGGAAAAGCTGCTATCCTTACTGATATCCTGGGGGACGAAGATGCATTGGGTGATATGGATTTCAAAGTAACCGGAACCGCAAAAGGTATTTGCGGTTGCCAAATGGACATGAAAATCGAAGGATTATCATATGACTTATTGGAGAAAGCATTGACACAAGCTAAAGCAGGACGGTTGCATATATTGGATGAGATGGCTAAGTCAATGGACTCATCAAGAGAAGATTACAAACCACATGCACCGCGAATTGTAGAGATCAGAATACCAAAGAGCCTGATTGGAGCGGTCATCGGTCCTGGTGGTAAAGTGATTCAGGATATCCAAGCGACAACCGGTACGGTGATCAGCATTGAAGAAATTGAAAATGAAGGTATTGTAAGCATAGCATCACCTGATAAAGCTTCGATCGATGCAGCCATTTTAAGGGTGGAAGCCATCACATTTGTACCTGAAATAGGTGGCACTTATGAAGCAAAAGTAAAAGAGATACTTCCTTTTGGTGTAGTTGTGGATTTTAAAGGTAAACAAGGATTATTACATGTGTCCGAAATTTCATATACCAAAATCGGTGATGTTTCTGAAGTGTTTAATGTAGGTGATGAACTTAAGGTAAAACTCCTGGATATTGATCAAAGGACAGGTAAGTATAAATTATCTCGTAAAGCCCTGATGCCAAGACCTGAGGGTATGCCTGAGACCCAGGAACGTGGTCCAAGATCCGATCGGGGTCCAAGAAATGACCGCGGCGGAAGATCGGATCATAGAGGTGGAGATCGCGGGGGAAGAGGAGGTGATCGCGGAGGACATGATAGATCCGGCGATCGCGGGGGCTATAGAGGTGGTCAGAGACAAGAAAGGGGACCAAGGCCCGAACGACATGAGCGTACTGATCGACCCGAGAGACAAGAGCCAACCAACGAAATGCCAAATCAGGATCAGCCTAATGCTGACCATTCGGCACCAAGACCTGAAGGTTTAAATTGGGAGGATTGATTTGGATTCAAATCCTATACCGGTATTGCTCATTCCTAATTAGGTTTAGGAGTGAGTAATACCAAAATATCATCTAATTCAGCAAGTTGATTTGTCAGAGCTTCATTTACGATCAATCTGGCTTGTACAGTTCGGGCACTAACCTTCGAAGGCAAAAGATTTGAAATATGTAAGGATCCAATCAAATGGTAGATTTTCATTGATGGATTAAGTTGCCCGGTAGATAGGTCAGATACGACTAATTTTGCTTTGAACTTTTGACCGGTGATCCAAGGTTTAATTTGACTATTTTGATGCCAGTGCGGGTGAATTGGTGTTAACATTAATCTGTTTGGCGGTGAAACTGTTGATTTCATGACATATTCCTGAACCGGGTCCACTGAATCTTAGACTTTTAAATTAAATCCTGGATTTCTTTTGTTCCATTTGAAAGCAGTTCTCCAAGGGCAAATAAATAATATGTCCATTGCATTGAAAAAAGTATTGTGATTGCTTGAGTCAACAATAAAACTGGTTATTCAACCCTAAAATAAATAAAAGGCATGAGCGTATAAGAGCTCATGCCTTTTATTTCCAAGTGTAAAATTGTTTAGGCCTTTACTTTTGGAGGGCAGTTCATTGTTACTTCCCTTGTATCCAATAAGATAGACAAAGAAGAATCTGAGTAAACCGAAAGTCTTGCTGTAAATAATGTATAGGCGGGAGGGTAATCGCTGTATACTATTCGTGTACTTAAATTTTGAATTGGGAAGATGCCGGGATAAGTTTGTGTCACCTCACCCGTAACTGCATTGATTACTTCCAGAACAACATATATGGTTTGGTCCGGAGTACAAGGCTTAACTGTAATACTTGCATCTATCTGTGGAAATAACCTACCTTTAATATAACCCACTTTGGCACTGAAACTCTGAATTGGTAAACAAGCACCACCACCACGACTGGATATTGACTCTTCTAGTTCTGAAGTTTTTGTACACGAACTAAAAAAAAATAATGTACCCAGAATAGTTAAAAAAATTGCAATAATTGATTTTAATTTCATATTAATGAGTTTTTGAATCCATTAGTCAATTCCGCGTGATTGAACGTAACTTGAAATGACTTATTATTTTTTAATTATATCAGTTTAAATCGATCTTTTATGCATTTTGGTATAAATCAAATGATCTTTTGGATTGCCCCATTATAGTGGAATTCTGATTCTTATAAAAATTTATATTGTAAATTATTGATTAATAGTAACTTATACGCAAATTGTTAATTATCGAACCAATTTTAAATCTTAAAATCGTAAAAGGCAACATTTCTTATCAGAAAATTGTTGTAATTAAGTGACAAATTGAAAAATTCCAGTCTAAGCAATGAAGTTCTTTAAATTGGGTTTTTTCAAATAAATATTCTAACTGTCCGATTTGTACTCCAGCCCATCCAACTTGGTTTATTAGTACTGTTTTATCATATTTATTTTTCACTTCTGTAGGCTTGTCTAAAAAGGTGTGTGTATGCCCTCCGATGATTAAATCTATGTGTGCCGTATGGTTAGCTAAAACTATATCTGATATTTTATTACTATCATATTTGTATCCCAAATGTGATAAGCAAATAACGAATTGGCAGTTCTTTTTTTCTTTTAAAATATCAACTTGTTCTTGTACTGATTTTATGGGGTCTAAATATTTTGTATTCGTATATAATTTATCGGGCACTAATCCGTTTAACTCTACCCCGCATCCGGTAATTCCTATTTTTAATTTTCCTTTTTTTATTACAATATGTTTATGCACTTTTCCGTCCACCGGCGTATCCGTAAAATCGTAATTGCAATTTACAAATGGGAAGTGGGCGCGTGTAATTTGTTTAGCTAAATTTTCTATACCTCCATCAAAATCGTGGTTGCCGATAGTAGCTGCATCGTAGCCCATTTTATTCATCAAGTCGATATCTAAATCTCCGTGAAAGAAATTAAAATAGGGCGTTCCTTGAAAAATATCACCGGCATCTAATAATAATACATGTTTATTTTTTTTACGGGTATTGGCAATAATAGCTGCACGGTATTCTGCGCCACCTAATCCGGGATATTTTTTGTCGTCATCCGAAAATGCTTCTATATGGCTATGCATATCGTTTGTATGCAAAATAGTCAATGTATGTTCGGTTATTTCCTCTGCAAAAAGCTGCATCGGAGAGGCTATTGTACTCAATGCCGCAGAGCCGGCAATAGTGGTTTTCAAAAAATTTCTTCTACTCTGCATAGCTTATTCTATTTTCTAAGGTGGATGAAATTTTTCTACCTGCTTTAGCTTGTTCTTTCCAATATTCCAAAATTGCTTCTCTGAATAATTTTCCGGTTTGTACTGGCCGAGTTGCGTCGGTACATCATGCAGTAGGCTGGCGGGCAAAATATCGCCGCTTTCAAGTGAAAGTGCATAGAGATAGGGCTTGAGGATGCTTCCTGTACTGCGCGGCGCGGCGATAATGTCCACCGACTCGCCATGCTCTTTTCCAGCTCCCGGTACATTACCGACGTATGCCAGAACGTCTCCATTGCGGACGTCAATCACCACCGCTGCCATATTGTGTACATCATTGCCCCGGCAGATTTCAGCACGGCGCAACAGGATGTCCGTCCTTTATGCAATATTGAACATATTTAGAATAGAATTTTGTCGAAGTAAAAAAAAGCAACACTCTTCTTCACAGCTATCGCAAGCCCAACAAAACAAAAAGAAAC
>CALMKY010000435.1 GCA_937867195.1 uncultured Saprospiraceae bacterium
GTATGGTTGGTCTATCTGGTACGGCATTTGGTTTTGTTGGTATTGGGAGCTGTTTTTCCATTGACTAAAGAGACAGTCTTTTTTAGTTATACGATCGGTATTCACAACCTGACCTTGGGATTGGCTCTCATGATGATCAATATTATACTGTCATTCGTTGATCCGGAAACCGGTAAAATGTTGATATTTAGCGGATTGAGTATTACAATCTCTTTGTATTTGCTGAGACAAGCACGAGGATTGCTGAATAATATCTCTACCATCTTGGGCCATAAATTTCATTTTATTCTGTACCTTTGCACCGTGGAAATCGCTCCTTGGATGTTGCTTTCAGGTATTTTATTGAATAAATGATTGAAACTAAAACCAAAGGGCATGATCCTCGAACCTGAAACTGGAATAATTGAATGGGTACTACAGTCAAGACCTCTGCTGATAAGCTAAAGAAAGTAAAAAGTATTTTGGTGACACAGGCTAAGCCGGAACACTCACCGTATGATGCAATCCAAAAGAAATATGATCTGCAGGTAGACTTTATTGCTTTCAATCAAATCGATCCGGTGACTGAAAAGGAATTTCGTAAAGCGCGTATCAGACCGGATGAATTTACTGCTGTCATCTTCACCAGTAAGACGTCCATCGATCATTACTTCCGTATGTGTGAAGAAATGCGCATCAAGGTCAATCCGGACATGAAATATTTTTGCATTACGGAAGCCATTGGAAATTATCTTCAGAAATTCATTTTGTATCGTAAACGAAAAGTGTTTGTTGGTACCAGCAGCATCGAAGATTTAAGCGGTTATTTTAACAAACACCGTAACGAAAAATTCATTTTACCGACGAGTGACCTGGGTGCAAAAGACATCTCCGATTATTTATTGACTAAAAATATTAAAGTAATCGAAGCTACTATGTACCGTACCGTAAGCTGCGACCTTTCTCATTTGAAAAATATTAAATACGATGTGCTCGTATTTTTCTCACCCTTGAGTCTCAAAGCGATGTGGGATAATTTCCCTGACTTTAAGCAAGATGAAACGCGGATCGCGGCTTTTGGTGCCCAGACCTGTAAAGCAGTCCTCGATAGCGGATTGCATCTGGATATAAAAGCACCGTCCCCTGAGATTCCATCGATGAGTATGGCTTTGGATAAATATCTCGTGGTATCCAATAAATGATCTGATCAATCTATTTAATTCTTTGTTGAATAAATTACTTCTAGCCTTTTTAATCTTTCCGGCCTTCTTATTGAGAGCTCAGACCATCGATACCTTGAATTATATCATGGGTAAGTTTGATCCTTCGACACAAGTGCTCTTTAAAAAAGTGCCGGTCCAATATGCATCCCGGAAACAAATGTATTTGCGCACGGAATGCATCGATGCTTTTATTAAAATGTATAATGATGCTCGACAAGATGGAGTCAGTCTCAAGATTATTTCCGCAACCCGTAATTTTTACGACCAAAAAATGATCTGGGAAAATAAATGGACCGGAAAGACCCTGATTGAAAGTGGTATCAACCTGGCAAAATCTGTACCTGAACCAATCCAACGAGCTAAACGAATTTTGGAATATTCTTCTATGCCGGGATCATCAAGACACCATTGGGGCACCGACCTGGATCTTAATTCTTTGGAAAATAAATATTTCGATACTCCGTCGGGGAAAAAAATATATCAATGGTTGATAAAGAATGCATCGGCCTATGGTTTTTGCCAACCGTATACTGCCGGTCGAAAAACCGGTTATAAAGAAGAACGTTGGCATTGGTCTTATATTCCCATAGCGATCCAACTGACGGATTATTGCTCTCATAATTTTAATAATAAAAATATTGCCGGATTTTTGGGATCTGAAACCGCCGTCGAGATGGACGTTCTTACGAATTACATCTTGGCCGTCAACCCAGCCTGCAGATAGTGAAATGCTTAAAGCAATAATAAATCAATAAATAAAACCGCTGCAATCATTTTGATGTCCAAACAGCATTTTACATCGTATTAAGAATACAACGGTTCCATTCTATTTGCCAACGCTTTATACTTTTGATAATAATCATTGTATCGAAGGGCATTGGATGCATTGGGTGTATAGATTGTATCAAAACCCGAACCCATTGCTTTCATCGCTTCAGAGACATCGTGGTAGGCACCTGCTGCGGTGGCTGCAAACATAGCTGCACCCAATGCACAGGTTTGGTCTGATCTTACAATCTTAATCGGCATATTCATTATATCCGACATGGTCTGCATAATGAAAGGTGATTTTTTAGCTACCCCGCCGAGTCCAATAAGACCCCGGATGGGGATACCTTCTTCTATAAACCGATCTACAATAATCTTAGCGCCATAGCAGGATGCTTCTACAATGGATCTGAATATCTGGGGAGCAAGACTACCAAGATTCAATCCTGAAATGACGCCTTTTAATTTTTGATTTGCGTCCGGAGTGCGTCGACCATTCAACCAATCGAGCGTCAATACCCCGTTTGAGCCAACCGGTACTTTTTCGGCATCAATGGATAGCTGAGCTATGATCTTTTCCATACCTTCTTCTATCAAGCTTTGCCTGGTGGCTTGATCGATTCGCTCGGATTTAGAAAGTACATCGGTCAATGAATATCCTAATACATTATGAAACCAGGCGTACAAATCTCCAAAAGCAGACTGGCCTGCCTCAAGGCCAAGCATACCTGGAATCACGGAGCCATCCACCTGACCGCAAATACCTTTCACCAGCTTTTCTTCACCTGATTTCGGAGCCACCAAAATATCACAAGTCGATGTCCCCATGACTTTACTTAAGTAGTATGGTTCAATCTCGCCACCGACAGCACCCATATGAGCATCAAACGCTCCTACAGCTACGACGACATCGGTACTTAATCCAAGATTCTCGGCCCATGCCTTACATAATTTGCCTGCCGATTGGTCTGCAGTATACGTCTCACGAAATAACCTTTCTCTCAAACCATCCAATTTGGGATCTAATTTTTTAAGAAAATCCGAATCGGGCAAGCCATTCCATGAAGGATGCCAAAGTGCTTTGTGCCCTGCAGCACACCTGCTTCGCTTAATAGCATTCGCATCGTCACCTCCGGTCAATACAAAAGGTATCCAATCACAATGTTCCACCCATGAGTACGCATTCTTATACACTAGTTCATCCTCGCGATATATTTTAAGGATCTTAGCCCAAAACCACTCTGAAGAATAGATACCTCCCTCGTACCGAGTATAGTCCGTGTGCCATGTTCTACAGAGTTCATTTATTTCGTCCGCTTCCTGAGTGCCTGTATGATCTTTCCATAAGACAAACATCGCATTGGGATTGTCTTGAAATTCTTTTAACAATGAAAGTGGAATGCCTTGCCGGTTTACAGCAATGGGTGTCGATCCGGTAGTATCGATTCCTATGCCTATTACCTGGTGATCAACCGCGCCGGCTATTTTCAAAGCGGCGATGACTGCTTCTTGCATGCATTCGATATAATCCAGGGGATGCTGTCTCCATTGATTGCGCGATGCATCACAATACATTCCCATTTTCCAACGTGGATAATACGATACATGCGATCCTAATTCTTTTCCATTCTCTGCCTGGATGACCAAAGCTCTCACGGAATCTGTTCCAAAGTCTATGCCAATGACTGATTTCATATTCGATACAAATGAGGTTGGTAATCCGGGTGGTATTGCACTCAACCTGACCATCCTCTTTAAGGTTAAAAATAATGAGTTTAATGTAATGATGATAACTAAAATATTCAGAAAGCAACCAGCAGGATGAAACTCAGATCCTATGCATTGGTAATCTTTGGATTTGCTTCAAAAATTTCAATAAATGACGAAAATCATATTTTCAATAAAACCTTAGAAATAACATTTTTTCGCCCTTTTATTGCTAAAAAAATAGCCTTTTTATGTCCCTAAACCGTAAAACTGCTAATTTTACCATCGTTTTTCAACCAAATTTCAAAAAAAATTAAAAATGGCAATATCTCGTTTCAAAGCCCTGGAACTGGCTCAAAACAGACCCGCTCCACAAGTGAAGCTGCCGGATCAGAAGATCACTGAATATTATGGCAGCAACACATTTAATGATGATGTAATGAAATCATTACTTAGCCCGGAAACTTATAAAAAAGTGAATGATGCTATTCATTCGGGATCTAAAATCGATCGTGAGACTGCTGATGAAATTGCAGCCGCTATGAAATCCTGGGCCATCTCCAAAGGTGCGACTCACTATACTCATTGGTTTCAACCACTCACCGGTACCACGGCAGAGAAACACGATGCTTTCTTTGATATCGACTACAAGACCGGTAAAGCATTAGAAAAATTTAAAGGATCTGCATTGGTACAACAAGAACCTGATGCATCTTCATTTCCTTCCGGCGGTATCCGCTCCACTTTCGAAGCAAGAGGGTATACCGGCTGGGATCCATCATCTCCGGCATTTATCCTTGAGAACCTGGGTGGTACAGCTACACTTTGCATTCCATCTGTTTTTGTATCGTATACCGGCGAAGCCTTGGATTACAAAACTCCTTTATTAAAAGCAATCGCTTTAGTTGACAAAGCTGCTACCGCCGTCATGAAAGATTTTTTTGACCGGGATGTAAAGAAAGTCATCGCAACCCTCGGTCCTGAACAGGAATATTTCGTCGTGGATGAAGCTTTATTCAATGCCCGTCCTGACTTAATGATGGCCGGTCGTACATTATTTGGCCATGCACCAGCAAAGGGACAACAATTAGAAGATCATTATTTCGGATCAATCCCCCCCAGAATCAATGCTTTCATGGTTGACTTCGAAATAGAATCTCAGAAGCTGGGTATGCCGGTACGCACTCGCCACAATGAAGTAGCTCCTGCTCAGTTTGAAGTAGCTCCCACATTTGAAGAGCTCAATCTTGCTTGCGACCACAATCAATTATTGATCGATCTAATGAATAAAGTGGCTGCCCGACACAAGCTTAAAGTCTTATTCCACGAAAAGCCATTTGCAGGAATCAATGGTTCAGGTAAGCATAATAACTGGTCTCTGGGAACCGATACAGGTATCAATCTTTTAGGGCCCAGCTCTAAACCAAAAGAAAATCTTAGATTCCTTACTTTCTTTGTCAATGTGGTCAAAGCAGTATCGGAGCACGCTGATTTATTACGTGCAGCGATCGCATCTCCGGGTAATGAACATCGCTTAGGTGCCAATGAAGCGCCTCCTGCTATCATGTCGGTATTCGTGGGGAATACTATGAATCGGGTATTGAACGAGTTTGCTGAAAATAAAGAAATCGCACTCGAAAAAGGAGATAATGTATTTATGAAACTAGGAGTCAATAAGATTCCTGCATTGATCCTGGACAATACAGACCGTAACCGTACCTCTCCATTTGCCTTTACAGGCAATAAATTTGAGTTCCGGGCAGTAGGTTCCAGTGCCAACTGTGCTCATGCCATGACCGTATTGAATACCATGGTGGCCGATCAGTTATTTTCTTTTAAAGAAGAAGTAGATAAACTGATCGATGGTGGGCAGAAAAAAGAATTGGCTATCTCTGAAGTATTGCAGAAATACATCAAGGAATCCAGGAAGATTGTATTCGAAGGGAATAATTACTCTGAAGAATGGGTAAAAGAAGCAGCCAAGCGTAAGCTGGGTAATGTAAAAGACAGCCCAACCGCCCTCGAAGCATTCCTGAAAAAGGAGAATGTAGAAATGTTTGAAAAATACAATATCTATTCTCCAAAAGAATTGCATGCCCGGGTCGAAATCGAATGGGAAAACTATATCAAGAAGTTACAGATCGAAAGTCGTGTATTGGGTGATTTAGCGATCAACCACATTGTTTCGACTGCGCTTAAATATCAAACCAGCTTGGTTGAAAACGTAAAAGGTCAAAAAGTCATCGGTATCCCGGCGAAGATCTACAAACCTACGGTCGATACAATCAAAACGATTTCAGAATATACCAGCAAGATCCAGACCCTGGTAGATCAAATGACGGATGCTCGTAAGAAAGCAAATGCAATCGAAGATGCTCACAAACGCGCGCTTGCATACAATCAAAAAGTGAAATCATTCTTTGATCCGATTCGTTATTGCATCGATAAACTGGAATTGATCGTAGACGACGATGAATGGCCATTACCAAAATATCGTGAATTATTAATGATCCGATAAGAATATTTTTAATGTTGATAAAATAAATCGCCTCGATGGGTTCCTGTCGGGGCGATTTGATTTTGGTGCCGAATAAGATTATATTTGGTAAGCAAATTATGGTGGCATCAGACAGACCTTTATCAGTAAGACATTCCAGGCAATCTTCAAAGATTCCTGCGGAATTGATTTATGAAATTATGGATAAGGTGCCGATGTATCGAAAAGGGTATAAGGAAGTATTAACACACACTAAGCAATTGGAAGATATTATGGGATGCAGTTCATATCAATGGGTCATTATCGAGTATTTTTTAGAATTGCTATTCACACATAAGAATAAAAAAAATTACTGGGTTGCTGCAAACCAACCCGGATTGCATATCAATAAAGGAAATAACTTTTCGGCTGATATCCTGGTATTTAATAAAAAAGATTTACCCGGTAAGAACATTTCAACAAAATACGCTAATATCCCTGCATTACTGCACATCGAAGTAGATATATCCGTCGAATTAGTAAATCAAAGTGAAATGGAATATCTCGAAAAAAAGATTACCAGCATCATGTCTTTTGGTACACAACGATTGATATGGGTATTCACAAAAGAAAATAAGATCCTTGTGGTAGAGTCAGAAAATCCATGGGAATGGTATGATCTTGACACGACCTTATCCTTAATAGAGGATATTAAATTCAATATTGCTGAGTACTTGAAACAAGAAGGGGTTAATTTGAAAAAATAAAATTTTATTCTAATGTTATTTCAAGGATCGAGCTCCGGTATACGCCGTTATACCTAACAAAAGACCCCGCACCATTCAAATTTTCCACCATCAAACAAACCCTTGTCCGTCATCTTTAAATAGGGTATCACAGGCAATGCCATAAAAGATAAAGTCATAAAGGGAGCATGTAAAGGAGATTTAAGATCTGTGCGGGCGAATAAATCGATCAGGCTATATTGCTTGGCGACGGTCAATCCATCCTGATGACTCATGATGCCGGCGACTGCTAATTCCAATCCCAGTACAAAAGAATGCAAACAGGCAGCGATACCACCTTTCTGCCCGATCACTTTATTGATGACGGTACAAATCGATGCATCATCTACTCCGACGGCAATGATATTATGAGAGTCATGAGCCACACAGGATGCGATAGCCCCTGCTTTGAGTCCAAATCCTTTTACAAATCCGATGGCAGGCTTAGCAGGAGTGTATCGATTTACGACTGCGATTTTGAGTACATCGTGCTTAGGATCAGCCATGACCAGATTGTCTACGATACGAGCCGGATGGGTCAAAGCATTCGTAATTAATTGACCATCGGTGGCTTCGATGACTGAGATAGTGCCAGACAAAGCTTTTACTTTCAGATCATCGGCTCCAATTGGCTGAGCATGAAAATTATTCAATACATCAATAGGTCTGGATGCTAAATCGGTTTTTCCATTTTGTGCGACCAGCTTCCCTTTGACAAATACATTTTGCACATTAAATGATTCAAGATCTTCGACCGTAATAAAATCAGCGGAGTCATTTAACTGCAATAAACCTGAATTTAGATGGTAATGTTTCCTTGGATTGACACATGCTATTTTTAAAACATCGTACACGTCGTAACCATCTTTAACGGCACGGGCCACGAGCTGGTTGATATGTCCTTTGATCAGGTCATCAGGATGTTTATCATCTGAGCAAAACATGAGTTGACCGGAGTAATCTTTGATCAATGGAGCAAGCGCAGAATAGTTTTTCGCAGCACTTCCTTCCCGAAGGATCACTTTCATGCCGAGCTTGATTTTTTCCAAAGCTTCATCGTACGTGAAGCATTCATGATCGGTTTGTATTCCGACTTTTTAAGCCACTTTTTCCATTCCTTTTCCGCATCGGTCGAGAGCTTGCGCGGCATTTGCTCAAAACCATTCTCGATCGCGAACTGCATCGCACCGTCGCCCGCAAGAACGACATGTTTTGTCGTCTCCATCACCTTTCGAGCGACCGAGATAGGATGTTTGATCTGCTGCATGAACATCACGCTGCCGCAATTCGCCTTGTGGTCCATTATCGATGCGTCGAGCGTCACATACCCATCACGGTCGGGATACGCCTCGAGCCCGACACAGCAACTCGGTGCATCCTCAGCAGCACGCGACGCAGCTTCAACAGCATCGATCGCCGCTCCTTTCGCCGACAGCACGTTCCACGCGGCAGCGTTAGGTTCCATTCCGCTGTCCCAGGTAG
>CALMKY010000436.1 GCA_937867195.1 uncultured Saprospiraceae bacterium
TAAGAAAATAGTTTATGAAAACGAAGAGCTTAATCTCTTACAACATGCGTTGGATATCGAAGATGGCATAGAAAATCTCAATTACAATCATGTGGTCATCTCGACCGATGCCGATGTCGATGGCATGCACATCCGGTTATTATTATTGACTTTCTTTTTACAGTTTTTCCCGGATTTGGTACGGAATGGTCACCTGTACATTCTCGAGACTCCTTTATTCAGGGTCAGGGATAAAAATCAAACGTTCTATTGCTATAGCGAATCTGAAAAACAAGACGCTATCAAAAAATTGAGAGGCAAACCGGAAATTACCCGGTTCAAAGGACTGGGCGAAATATCCCCAAATGAATTTGGTAAATTTATTGGACCCGATATGCGTCTGGAGCCGGTATTATTGAAAGAAGGTACAGCGATCGAGGATATTTTAGATTACTATATGGGCAAAAATACTCCTGAGCGTCAGGAGTTTATCATAGACAATCTACGCACCGGCATCGATGATATCAAGCCGGAAGAGGCTATGATGGTATCGGATCTGGTAGAAGAAACAGAAGAAGAATTAGTAGGATAAAAATACACCTTGTTTCAATTTATCCGGTACCTCGGCCTGACGGTATTTTCCTTGTTTTAAAAATCAGATTCAAAAGGTTAAAATTAGGTCTGAAATTTTTCTTAAATTCAGATTTTCTAAAACCTTAAATTTTGCTATTATGAATAAGAAAATCATTGCCGCACTAGTGGGTACAGTCGTACATTTTATCGCAGGCTTTTTGCTTTACGGTTTACTGCTCATGAAGACCATGCAATCCAATGCGATGGCAGGAGCTTATAAATCTACAGAGCAAATGGGCACCAGTGGATTTATATTAATCCTTATTTCCAGTTTTCTGTTTTGTTATCTCCTTTCACATATCTTCAGTGCATGGGCCAATATTACCACCTTGGCAGGAGGTGCTTCAGCAGGAGCCTTAATAGGATTTCTTGTGTTTACTTCTTTTGACTGTGGCATGTACGCATCCACGAATATCATGAATAGTACCGGGTTGATCATCGATGTGATCGCTTCTACTGTGCTGAGTGCGTTGGCCGGTGGCGCTATCGGATGGTGGCTGGGCAGAGGAAAATAACTAAATCATTAAAAAAAGTTTGACAACAGGAGCTTTCAGAATTCTATGAATGCTCCTGTTTTATTTTGAATGAGTTAGTTCTTTGAAAATTGTTAGCCATACAATTCAAAATGGATGTGAGTCCTGGGAATTTTTAAATTTTCAAATAAATTTTCCACTGCATCATCTATCATATTTGACCATCCACATATATAAAAATGAACCTGTTCATTCTTTGATGCATATTCTTTTAAATAAATAGGATGAACATAGCCCGCATGAAAGTGGCTACCCACCACCGGGCTGGAATCCCTGGATAATGCAATATCATACCGAAACCCTTCTATTGCATATGTATATTGCATCAATTCATCATAATACAGCACATCGCGAACTGTACGTGTTCCAAAAATGAGATGAATGTTTTTATG
>CALMKY010000437.1 GCA_937867195.1 uncultured Saprospiraceae bacterium
TTTGCAAATACCCAGCGGCCATCAATTTCTCCATTGGTTTGCGAAAGCTCTGTGTGGTGCAAATCGTCCCAGGGCACAAAGCCATGCGACGTGTTGAGCATTGGTTTTGTTTCTTCGCTGTAGCCCCAGCCTTTTTCCGGGTCAACAGAAAATACTGGTATTACTCTCAGCAACCTTCCGCTGGGCAAGCCATACACACTTAGTTGCCCGCTAAAGCCGCCAGAAACAAAATTGTAAAACTCATCGTATTTGCCGGGAGGTACATAGGCTTTGGATGCATCACCGGATGCGATCGCCTGGATATTTTTTGGCTTGCATTGCATGAGGATGGCAACAAGAGCCACCACCGGAATCCAACTATATTTAATAATCGATTTCATAAGATATTATTTTTTGGTTTTGTTTTTGATGAAAGAAATTTGATTGTATGAGCAGGTTTATTTCAGTCCATCATTTTTTCGCATAAATTCGATGACTTTTAGAGCATCGTCCCGGGTGATATTTTGATTGGGCATTCGGACCATACACAATTCGAGTAGCTTTTGTGCTTCAGCATCTTTCTCCAGCATCATATCGACATTGGTAATCATATTCATAATCCAAATAGGCTTTCTCCGCTCGGTGACTCCTTTCCAGCCCGGTCCTACCAGTTTTTCATTTGTGAGACGATGACAACTTTGGCATTTTAGTGAGTAGATTCCTTCACCTTGTGATGCAAGTGCATTATCCAGGGTGGCACCGAGTTGGAGTTCTGATTCCTTCATCTCTGCACCATGCACTTCAGGAGCATCTTTTACGAGGGACTGAATGTCCACAGGCGGAGCTTCCTTTTTAACTCCTTCATTACAATGAGCGATAAGTATTGCGGTCAAAACAATGCTTGACCATTTGAGTAAAGTATCCATATGATTGTTTTTCTTTAGATCAAATCTAAATGACTACCAAACCACGTCGCATGACCATGATTTTAATGGATATTGATCTTGGTCAACCAAAAGACTGATCTAGTGTATTTGAAGGACATTTTAGGTTCAAAACCTGTTGCTATCAAGGTTAATTAACTGGATGAATTAGTATACAGGTTTTTGTAATATCTTACAGGCAATTACAACCTGATTTATGAAATATTTATTCGTATTCATTGTCTGCTGTTTTTCTTTGTTTAGCTGCAAGAAGGCAGAGATTCAGAACACAAGCATATCCTCTATTGAACGCTTTTTTGATACAATTGTAAAGCCCTACATCGATAGTGCTAAGATCGCCGGATTATCGGTTGAAGTGATGAAAGGTGATTCAGCTTTAATGCATAAAAGCTATGGATATGCAGATCTTGAATTTAAAACGCCGATGCCGGAAAATGCATCCTTCGAAATCGGATCGGTCACTAAACAATTTACTGCAGCCGCCATATTGCAACAAGTGGAATCTGGAAAACTCGCACTGGAAGATGATATTACCAAATACATAAAATTTAATACGCAAGGACATAAAGTCACTGTTCGTCACTTGCTGAGTCATACTTCCGGAATAAAAGGTTATACTGAGCTGCCTGTTTTTCAAAAGGTAGCCATGTTTAAGTATCCTAAAGACACTCTATTAAAATTAATTGAAAAGGAAAAATTTGACTTCAATCCCGGAGAAGCATTAATCTATAATAATACCGGATTTTTTATGCTTGGTTTGATTCTGGAAAAAATTACCGGAAAATCCTATGAAGATTATGTCAAAGAAAATTTATTTGATAAAGCAGGCATGCACCATTCCTATTATTGCCATGAAAATTTGATAGTTCCCAATCAGGCACATGGTTATGATATGGGAGATAAAGGGCTGGAACATGCAGGTTATCTTGATCAGACATGGCCTTATGCTGCCGGATCACTATGCTCTACGGCAGAAGACCTATGTAAATGGAACGAAGCTTTACATCATAATAAAATCCTGAAATTGGATTCTTATAAAGAGTTTTTGACTCCAGCCGTTTTAAATAATGGGTCCGTTACACATTATGCAAAAGGGATCACGGTTACTAAAGATCATGGCCAAACGATGATCGAGCATGGGGGAGGAATCAATGGGTTTCTGTCCGAGAACCGTTATTATCCAAAGGAAAATTTGAGCATCGTGGTTTTAATAAATTCTACAGGGCCGGTGAGGCCGGGTGAGCTGGCAGATCGCTTAGCAAATCATTTATTAGGTGACGAAAATAAAATCAATGGAAAATTTCAGGGTGATCTATCGAAATTTCCTGGCACCTATACGGGTAGGGGCAGAGGGGAAGAAATCCAAATTAAAATAGAGAAAAGGGATAGTACGCTCATTCTGAAAAAAGGGGATAGTACAAAGTCATTGATTTTTATTGAAGGCAATACATGGCGAGATGCACACGATACCTATATTTTTAATGATAAGTCGATGTATATAGATCAAGTTTACGGATTTTTAATTTTACAAAGGAAATAGAAAATAGAGACGATCCTAAATCCGGGTCCTCATCCAAATAAAATGATTTGTCAAGGATGATTTGATGTAAAAGGTTATTCTATGATCGATTGCTCATGACAGCAAACATCATTGCACGCGCAAATCCTATATTAAAACATTCTGCTGCATATCCGCCACCGCCACCTCCGCCGGCTGGTCCGCCATTGCGTTTTTGGGCTCCCGGATATTCCCGGTCATAGTCCAGGATATGAGGATGCTCTGCCCATAACGTCCTAGTATAATTATGAGACATCAGTTCTTCCATAACGGCATACATGTTTACTTCTCCCTCATCGATAAAGGTCTCAATGTATTGATTATATCGTTCATACGAGATGACATTCCGGAAATGCATATGGTTGATGCGGTCACGCGATGCAAAGTAGCGGCATACTTCCACAGGATCTTCTCCCATTTCTTTAGTCACTCCGCAATCAAACGTGATGCCATTGCTGGGACTATCCACGATCGTAATCAATCTTTTTAATCCCGCCAGATTAGATAATATCTGATCAGATCCATGACTTTGTTGTGACACAGGATCATTCGGATGGACCGACATACGGAGTCCTGCCTTCTCTGCAACCGGAATTATTGCCTTGAGAAAATAAGTATAGTTGGTCCATAATTCTTCCGAAGAGTGCATTCCGATTTCCGGTTTTGCAGGTAAGTTCTTTACTTTATTGTAATCAAATCCTGTAACTCCTGAACCACCGCGACCTTCTACTTCATAGTATCCCTCTATCAACCGGTCTACATACCAATTGTATTCGATGTTGGCGATGCCGCATTCGCCGGCAACCTGTATAGATTGTATCAATTGATCGATTTCTTCATCACGACGTGGCCGGGCCAATACGATGTCCGGTGTAATGACGTACTGAGATTATACAAGGTCAGTCCTTGCTGCTTGAAAGCCTTCATATATCCCAGTAGTTCGTCTTTTTGCCAGACACCCGGTAATGCCACTGAACTTACATAATGAATGCCTACTTGTGTAAGCCTGCGCATGGATGCGGTATCGGCATTGAGTTTTAATCCGCTCACCATTTTAGGTGTATTGGGTCCTTCGTGCAAAGGCCAGCGGATTTGTTTTTTAGGAGGAGCACTATTATTTAATGTACTCGGTATTCTTTTAAATGGGAATGTAGCCAGGGTAGCTGCACTTTGAATAAATCCACGTCTATCTTTTTTCATATTGATTGCATTCTTATACCGGAAATATAAGAATACAAATTGGTAAAGTATGATTCAAATAAAGCGCGTTTAGAACAATATCATCTGAACGATCCAATGGATCATGATGAATAGACTTTGCTTGCAAAATATTTTAAAGTGCCTCCAAAAGCATAAGCCAATATAAATGCATTCAAGGCCATATTGGGCAATTGGGATACAGTAAATGGTTTTCGAGGAGCCACCTGGCTGATGGAGGGATTAATGACAAAACCCATCATCAGGAATATAAATAATCCGGTCATGGGTGCACTGATCCAAAAAGGTAATCGATCAAAACCGACTTTGAAATAAAAACTGTAATAGATCAATGTCCAGAAAGCCGCAACAAAAAAGTGTACTCCCAGGCCTAGAAACGCCGTCTGTACACCAGGTTCAAACGCAGATTTACCGATTAAACCCGAGGCAACATATTTTAAAACTCCTAATGCATTCCCTTTTCCCAGAATCAATATGGCAGATAAGATATCGATGGCACCTGCAGTAAGCCAGGCAATCACGACCCATTTGATATTTGCTTTCATGCACTTAAAATTTAAGCTGCTAATCTGAGAAAATTTTAGTTGGAATGTATTCAATTAATTGCCTAAAACTTCTAATTCTGGGAAGCCTCGCATGATAGAAATACCGGTAATTGTCTTTTTCCCTGGCTCACATAGGCCATGGAACCCTAGGTTAGGTTGGAGGTTTCTTACGGTTTCAATTTATTGGCTTTTGCCAGGTACTTGAAGATGACCATGTCAGAAAGTCAAGGATGGAATATTACCGTAAAGCAATTCCACTTGATTGGTTAATCGCCAACCAACACAAATATTCTTTTTTAATTAGGCCCAAATCGGATTGATTTAAATTGACTACATCCTTGATTATCAATCCATTCAAATCAGAGCAAGATTTTGAATGTGTTTTGAACGTGTTTGAATGGCTTTTTTCTTTTATTCTTATCAGGTGCTGATCATATTTGTTGATAATACTAAAATCGATTATACCATATGACAAATGTAGCCGTACTGGAGACTCCGCAGGTATCCAATCCTTACCAGCTGGCGACCGTAGACAAAGCGAAAGCTTTCATCGATCAGAATTTCAGTGATCAGCTATCCCTCAGTGATATTGCACGTCATTCCAATATGAGCGTGTTTCATTTTAGCCGACTGTTTAAAAAAGTAACTGGATATTCTCCTCATCAGTACCTTTTGTACAAGCGCATGGACTCCGCAAAAGATGTTCTAAAGGATTCTGAACTATCCATTACAGAAGCTGCTCATAGAACCGGTTTTAGCAGCGTTGAATATTTTGCAACCGTCTTTAGAAGTCAGTATGGCCTGAATCCTACTCAATACCGAAGGCAAATAAAGAATTCGTCAGGATTTCAAGTGTTGGTATAATTTGACAATCTGCGGTCTTATAAATTTAAATATCAGAAATCCTATTCCTGCCAGGACGAGTATGAATAGGGTTGGCAGAACTGCGCCAAACGTGTAGGTCATGCTAAACACAAATCCGAGTATAAACTCAGAATAAAAAATGGGTACGACCAAACTCATCAATAATAAAGCATACAATATATTATCTAAGAATGGTTTGAAATCATAAGTAAAGGATATAGCAATGGATATTCCAATTAGAAAACCCAACGCTAAAAGTTGTATTATTTTTGGAATTTCAGTTTTAAATGCATCTTTTGATTTCAATCTTTTTTCAATTCGTACCATTAAAAAAGAGGTTAACAGGGGTAGTACGACCACGCCCCACCAATTGGAAATTTTTGGAAGGTCCTGATGATTTAATATATGGTGACCCGGTACTCCTCCATGTACATACTGCCATAGTAGCAAACCGGTTATTCCGACTGTAACCATCATAATTATTATTATAGAATAGAATCTGAATTGGTTTTTCATATAACCATTATTTTGATCAAATAAACAGACTATTGAATGCACCGCACAGATAATGCCCTTTGTTTTGTACCGCTATGATGATTGAGTATCCCCATGCCATTACCAAAATTGTAAAACCAGGCTTCGCCGTTCTTATCTGCAGTTGATGTCCAATAAAAACCATGAGCATTCGTTCTTTCATACTGGCCATTTGGTTCGCGGTTTCCACCTAAGAGAGCTTCGAATTTCGAATCACCACCTTTGATTAGCTGACGAAAGGCTGAAGCACCGTGATCATTTGAGTCGCCTGCCCGGCCGCCATACGCTTTAGCAAGCTTGTTCCATTCTTCATCTGAAGGTAAATGCCAATCATTGCCAAGTTGAGTACAAACCTTTTGAGCTGCATTCCATGTATACAGTCTGCCAAATAGTTTACAGTATTGACTACTATCGTGAATACAATAAGATTCGGCTGTCTTCAGATCCATGTTTTTCGTGAGCCAGTAATGACCATCCGACATTAAAGTATAGGGTACACGATGCGTGCAAGAAATGAAATACATGGATATCAAAATAATTGACCGCGACATGGATCGATTACTTGCTAAACATCCACTTGCCTAATTCCTTAAAGCTTGCTTTTTTACCATACATCAATATACCGGTTCTGTAAATGCGGGCTGCCAGGAAAGCAAAGAAAATGCAAGTCAATATCAATATGACTAAAGCCAGGATCGGTTGCCACATCGGGGGATCAAATGCCAGCCTTGTCGACATGACCATGGGCGAAAAGAACGGAATAAACGATGAGATGACGGATAGTGAACTATTAGGGGCACGGATAGCTCCCATCGCCAGATACAGACCCATTACAATCAATAAGGTAAATGGCATCATAATCTGTTGTGATTCACCCTGGTCATCGCCTACTGCACTGCCAATCGCTGCACAAATAGCTGCAAATAAAAAGTATCCACCCACAAAAAATAATAAAAACATCGGTACGATAAACCACCAGTGTACATGACCTAACTCAGATAATATACTGGATAGACCCTGGTCGGCAGCTTGTTCCATCGCTTTCTGGGTATTGGGATCCATAGAGGAAACTACCTGGGGCTTGAGTCGCGAACTGAATAAAGTGCCTGTAATGATTCCGGTCAAAGGCATAAAAATCAACCAGATCATTAGTTGAGTCAGGCCCACAAATCCCACCCCGATGATTTTACCCATCATGAGTTGGATCGGTTTGACCGAGGACAAGATGACTTCGATGATGCGATTCATTTTTTCTTCCATGACACTGCGCATCACCATCATGCCCTGGGTCAGGACAAAAATATACATGAGTAATCCCATGATGCCACCGAGAATGGCACCGACGGCATTGGATGCATTGGATATTTTAGCATCGTCTTTAAAAACACCATGTCGATCAAGCGATATATCTGCGTCGAGGTTGTTAATGGTGCTATCCGATAAATTCAGTTTTTTTATTTTATAGTTGCGATAGAGTTTGGAGATCGTCGATTTGATGCTCTCGGATGTATTGATATCGAGTCTTTCGTCTGTATTGACTTTTATTTTAAAATTGGTCTCCTGGAGATTGGAAGGTGGTGCAATTTCAATAACGGCTTGGTATTGACCATCTTTCATCAGAGTCTTTAATTGATCAAAAGATTCTTTAGTTAATGAATAATCTATATCCTTTTTGGATTTAAATGAAGAATCTTCTATCATGCCTTGAGGATCGGAGATCGCTACATGAATATTTTGTACTGAATTGCGGCTCATGATATATCCCACCAGGACACCAAACGCAACGATACCGAGCGGCACGAGCAACGTCAACAGGATAAATGATTTCTTGAATACCCTCGTTGTATATTCTCTTTTTATAATTAGCCAAAGTTTGTTCATGATCGGTTGGAATTTTCTACGGTTTGAATAAAAATATCATTGATGCTTGGGAATATCTCCTGGAATGAATTGACATGCAGATTTTGATCGAGGAAGTATTTTAATAAATCCGAAGCATGGGTCGTGGTGTCCGGCTTAAATTGAACTTTCCTTCCATTGCGGGATACTTCATTAAACTGGCTTGGGAAGGATCGTGGTAATTCATCTTCAGTCACCAACTCAAATAAATGCTGGCGATGTGCTTTTCTGATTTCTTCCACGTTGCCATCGAGCACATTACGTCCTTTATTGATGAGGACCATGCGCTCGCAGATTTCTTCCACTTGTTCCATTCGGTGAGTAGAGAAAATAATCGTCGTGCCTTCATTTTTCAATCGGGTGATTTCATCTTTGATCATATTGGTACTGATGGGATCGAGTCCTGAAAAAGGTTCATCCAGAATCAGGATTTCAGGTTTGTGGATTACCGTTGCTATGAACTGAGCTTTTTGAGTCATACCTTTTGAAAGCTCTTCTACCTTTTTCGTATACCAGGACTTCATTTCAAGTCTTTCGATCCATTCTTTAAGCTCTTTTCGGGCAGTGCTTTCATCAAGTCCTTTGAGCTGCGCCAGGTACATCAGATGATCCCATACGGGCATTTTTTTATAAAGGCCTCTCTCTTCAGGCATATAACCGATCTCCTGCGGGATCGTATCATTTGTGCGATTGCCATTTATAAATACATCACCCGAATCAGGATGTGTAATACCGGTGATCATGCGAATGGTGGTCGTTTTGCCTGCACCGTTGGGACCGAGCATTCCGTAAATACAGGCGCGGGGAACACTGAAACTCACATCATCGACCGCTTTCTGAGATTGATATGTCTTGCAGACATGATCCAGCGTAAGTATGGACATAATAGTTTAGATGAGCTTTATAGATTAAACAGGTCAAAAATGATCAAACTTTGCTTATTCAGGAAATCCTATTGGACGAAAATCCTGAATACAACGATTAAAATCAAATATTGAATACGAATAGATCAGAATCGGGGACAAAAAATAGTAGGCTTGATAACTGGTTTTTTATAAATCTTACCGATATAAGACACACCCAGTTCGTACCCTCCTATACCGGAAGTACTGGGTGAGGCACTGGAAACATTAAAATCATAGGCCGCACCGACCGTAAGGTCTTTGATCCTGGCCCCAAATAATAAGAATGCAGCATCCCCAAACCGATATCCG
>CALMKY010000438.1 GCA_937867195.1 uncultured Saprospiraceae bacterium
TTTTCCTTTGATCTTCCCGTGCATTAGTCTCAATCGAAAAGATATCATAACACATCGATGTCGTCAAAGCAGTAATGCAACTATCGATCGTGGCAAAAGTCGAAGCAATGACAGCAATAAAAAATGCAATAGCTCCGATTTTACCCAGGTAGTTTTGAGCCAACATAGGATAAACAGAATCAGTCTGGACCAGGTGGCCATGATCATTTGCTAATGGTATTTGATGGTTTGCAATGAACAAATACATTAAGACTCCCATACAGAGAAAAAGGGTCTGAGCAAATGCAATGAGCAAACTAAATGTAATCACATTTTTTTGCGCATCCCGGGTACCTTCTACGGTCAATGTTTTTTGCATCATGCTTTGATCCAAACCCACCAACGCAATGGTAATCAACATACCGGATATAAATTGCTTTCCAATATAGGTGCCGGAATTCCAATTCCAATCAAACCACTTTGCCATCGGAGAACGAAAAATGGAAGAGATCATTTCTCTAAAAGAAAGATTTAATCCATCCTTCATCATGATGATGGAGATGATGATGACCAAAATTAATAGAACAGATTGCAATGCATCGGTATAGACAATCGTTTTGATTCCGGATCGATGTGTATAGACCCATATCAAAATCAGCACCAGAAGGATGGTTACTGTGTGTGGAATTCCGAGTTGATCAAAAAACGCCGTCTGCAAAATTTTAACTGAGAGTAGCAATCGCAAAGCTGCCCCGAAAGATTGTGAAATAAGAAATATAACAGCTCCGGTTTTATACGATGCCTTTCCAAACCGTCGCTCCAGATATTGATACAAAGAGATCAATCCATGTTTATGAAATATCGGTAGTATCCAAAAAGCAATGATTAAATAACCTGCGATCGTGCCAAGAATAAACTGAAAAAAATAAAGATGCTCATTCCCTACATTTCCCGGTATACTCACCAAGGATACGGCCGATATACCTGAACTGATCATTCCAAAAGCCACCAGATACCATGGGGACTTGTGATTGCCATCGAAATAGGTAGTAGAGATTGACCTGGCAGATGTAATCTTACTGATCAATAAAAGGGCCGACAGGTAAATTATCAAAATTAAAATTAATATCGAAAGGGACACTGTATGTAGTTGAATTGGGTAATAGTAGAAATGTCCAAAGGACGCAGTGCGTGGAATTGCTCAGCGAGTTGACTAAACGAATGAATTGAACATTGTACAATTCATCAGTTCATCAATTCAACAATTCAACATTGCATTATACTTCGAGCTTATATCCATTTCTATATTCATTTGTCAAATATTGACCATTGACAGCGCTATCGGTAAATTTTTGACTTGCTTTATCCCAGTTTAATTTTTTACCTGATCGGTATGCGATATTGCCCATCTGACAAACTTTTGCGACCAATGCGGCTGCTTCTATAGGGCATGCAAGATCTTTTGTGTTGCGACTGCGAACGACGCTTGCAAAGTTTTCCATATGCAATTGTACACCATTGTCTTCCCTGGCATGATATGGTTCGATCACTTTTGTGGATACACCTTTTTCTTCGAGTACTTCCCAACCATTGCGATCCAGTACCAGAGTTCCATTATTACCAACATAACCTATACCATGAGTACGCATATACGGACCATTGTCAATAGCAAGTGCATGCTCCCAAGACATCAGGAAATTATCAAATTCATAAATCGTAGTTTGGGTATCGGGTGTTTCGTGGCTTAAATCCGGATACGCAAACTTACCTCCCAATGCAGATACCGTCTTAGGCATGGTGGCTT
>CALMKY010000439.1 GCA_937867195.1 uncultured Saprospiraceae bacterium
ATTCACTTGGGCAAGCAGGCATTCTGAATGTAACAGCCGCCGATAATAATCCAAAACATAATGTAGACTCAGTGGGAGATTTACCCTCTGTATGCCCGAGCCCTTATTTAATTCCGGTTACATCGATTGGTTCCGATGGAAACAGGTATGCTTCCTATGGAATAAAAAATATTGATATAGCAGCTCCGGGTGAAAATATTTATTCTACCCGCATCAATGGCCGCTATGGTTTGGAATCTGGTACTTCATTTGCTTCTCCCATCGTAGCCGGTGCAATTGGATTGTTGTATTCCAATCCATGCAATTCACTCGACCAACTCGCTTTAAACAATCCACCTGCCGCAGCATTACTTGTAAAAAATATTCTTTTAACTTCAATAGACAGTCTAGCATCGTTAAAAGTGATTTCATCGGGTGGGTACCTGAATATATTAAGAGCACTCAATGCACTTGATAAGTCTTGCGCTGCCTGTGTAAGTGGAGCATCTGCCAGCAGGATTTATATTGATTCTTTGCTTATAGATGGGGTACGGTTCCGAAGTAAAGACAATGGAGGGTATGGCGACTTTACGAATGTAGATAGTCTGACCTCATCAATTCATCTGGATGGGCAGGTTTTGCTAAAAATATTTCCAAAATCAAAAGACAGTCTTACCCAATATTATTTGAGAATTTGGATCGACCGCAACCAGGATAAGGATTTTGATGATACCGCAGAGCTGGTATGGGATAGTGGACCAAATAGAATAACCGGTAATATCGTTAGCAATATTTATTTACCAAAAACCAAAATCGATAGTTTTGGAAAGACCCTCTTGCGCATCTCCCTGAAAGCCGCAGTAAATATTGGTGATAGCCTCAGGCCCAACCCTTGTGATTTTTATCAAGCAGGTGAAGTAGAAGACTACTCCATCAACTTTTTACCTAAATCCTATGATTGTCCGGATGTATTAGAATTGGTGGGTTCTATGATCTCTGATGAAAGCGCCAAGATTTTTTATCAAAGAATCATTCCAAAATTGTTTTACCTCATTCGGTATAAAGAAGTCACTAGCCAAAAATGGGACACCTTACCAACACGGGATTCCATGGTTCAACTTACGGGATTAACCAAATGTACTGATTATATCGTTGAATCAAAAACGGTCTGCGATTCGGATTCGAGCAAGTTTAAGACAATGCTGAAATTTAAAACGACGGGCTGCACAGTACCAGTAAATGATTACAACGCCATCGTCTCAGCATCTGCTTATCCTAATCCTTTTCAAAACACATTGAACATCAGATTTAACACCAAAGAAACTATTAAAAACTTAAATGTGCTGGTAGTTTCGGTCAATGGTGCCATCCTGTACAATTCAACTGAAGGCAGTGTTCCGGCCGGTCAAACAGATATCAGCCTGCAGATCGGGGGCAGCCTTTCATCCGGAATTTATTTTGTACAACTCAATACTGAAAAAGGAAAATTGACTAAAAAAGTGGTTAAGATGTAAAGGCAAATGACTACCTTTACACCAGAATTCAGCATTTATTCATTATGGAAGAAACAACAAACGAATCAACAAAATCCTATTGGGCATATGCCTTAATATCTTTGGCTGTCATGTTATTATTATTGTGGGTAAAACCCGAATGGTTTTGGGTAGCCCTTCCATTCTTTGGCACCTATCTGGTAAAAGCTTTCGGTGTAATCTGATGTAATTATATATTATCATCAAAAAAGGACAAAACGAATATTCATTTTGTCCTTTTTTATTTATGGCATGGATAGAAAATTTTATGCCGTCACATACATCACCTCTTTCACGGCCTTAATTACTTTCGCAGGATTGGGAATCCAGGCTTCTACCAGTGTTGGAGCATATGGCAGCGATGTATCCAAGCTATTGACCCTCAGAATGGGGGCATCCAGATAATCAAAGGCATGTTTTTGTATCTGATATGTAATTTCTGATGCAGGCGATGCAAACGGCCATGCTTCATCTACGATTACCAGTCTATTGGTCTTTTTGACCGAATGTACAATGGTGGATATGTCTAATGGTCTGATGGTACGCAAATCAATAATCTCGGCATCGATTCTTTCTTTCGCCAATTCTTCGGCAGCTTTTTTGGTCACCTCTGTCATTTTATTATATGACACGATGGTCACATCTTTTCCTTCTCTACGGATGGCGGCTTTACCAATCGGCACTAAATATTCACCTTCCGGAACTTCACCTTTTAAACCATATAATATTTCTGATTCCATCATGCAGACAGGATCATTATCCCGGATCGCGGACTTCAACAATCCTTTTGCATCCGCAGGATCAATACAAGAAACTACCTTTAATCCGGGTACATTTGCCATCCAGGACTCAAAAGTCTGAGAATGTTGTTGTGCCAGTTGTCCTGCCGAACCACTTGGACCCCGAAACACGATAGGGCACATAAACTGACCGGCTGATTGACTTAATGTCTTAGCGGCGTTGTTTACGATTTGATCAAATGCGAGAATGGCAAAATTCCAGGTCATGAACTCAACAATGGGTCTTAATCCATTTTGAGCAGCACCAACTGCAATAGCAGCAAAGCCAAGCTCAGCAATAGGTGTATCAATGATCCTTTTTTCACCAAATTCAGCCAACATACCTTGACTAACTTTGTAA
>CALMKY010000440.1 GCA_937867195.1 uncultured Saprospiraceae bacterium
GAATAAAAAATAAGAACTGATCTCAAAGGTGTGGTTCCCCTTTAGGGGTCAGGGGCAAAACCGCATATCCTTATGTTTACACATTTTCATATATTCTTCTTTTAGAAAATCGTAGGTATTAAATCCTAATGCTCCAGACCCCTAAAGGGGAACCTTACTTTAGTCCGATTGCTAAAGTTATTCAGCTATCAATTTTGAACAGAAAGAGATCAAAAGAATAAAAAATAAGAACTGATCTCAAAGGTGTGGTTCCCCTTTAGGGGTCAGGGGTCAAAACCGCACATTCTTATGTTTATCCCGATTTATATTTGCTATTTGATAAGTATGGCCAAAAGAACACTCCACCAAGATGCAAAACCTCAAATATTCAAAAATGCTGAAATGCTAAGGTCTAATATGACTGTGGCTGAAAAAATAGTATGGGACGTATTAAAAAACAAAAAACTGGGAGTAAAATTCAGGAGACAACATTCGCTTGGTAGGTATGTACTGGATTTTTATTGTCATGAAATTGGTTTAGTAATTGAGCTTGATGGAAAATATCATGAAATTGAAAATCAAAAAGTTTTGGATAAGGATAGAGATAAAGCATTGGAAATATCTGGTTTAAAGGTGATCAGGTTTAAAGATGAAGATGTAATGGAAAGAATGGATATGGTAATTTCAAAAATCAAATCGTGCATTTGAGATATAATATACTATTACCCGTGACCCATGAATGGAAAACTAAGATCAACTATTTCTAAAAATCGAAAAAACCAACTTATAGTTAGCTATCTACCGGACAGCAAGCTTTAGGTAAGAATGGTATTTCCATCAGTTTAATATTAAGGACACAATCACCTTATCTTTGCAAATCGTTTTAGATGGAAAGTTTAGGTCAAAAAATTGATTTACGTGCGTTGGATCTTACACAACTGGAGGACTGGATTGTTTCATTGGGTGAACCCAAATACCGGGCTAAACAAATCTTTCAATGGTTATGGAAAAAGCAGGCAACTGAGATTGAAGGTATGTCTGATTTATCCAAGTCACTAAGGGATAAATTAAAAGCATCATCTGTCATCCAGGCTCTTGCCATCGATCAATCTCAATATAGTCAGGATGGTACGATTAAATCCCGACTAAAATTGCACGATGGTCATAAAATAGAATCGGTACTGATCCCGGTCGCTAATGATAAACGATATACGGTATGTGTTTCGACACAGGTCGGCTGCAGCCTTACCTGTAGCTTTTGCGCAACTGGAAAAATGAAACGCATTCGCAATCTCACTGCGGGAGAAATCGTGGATCAATACTTTATCATCAACCGTCAATCACTCGAAAAATACAATACTCCGTTATCCAATATCGTCTATATGGGTATGGGTGAGCCGCTTCTCAATTATCGGGAAGTATTGCGCAGTACCGAATTACTGACTTCTCCCAATGCAATCGGAATGAGCCCAAAGCGCATTACCGTGAGCACTGCCGGCATTGCAAAAATGATCCGGCAACTCGCCGAGGACGGGGTCAAATTTAATCTTGCATTATCACTCCATGCCGCCGATGATGTAAAACGCAATAAGATCATGCCGATCAACGAGCAAAACAACCTGGAAGTTCTCATGGATGCCTTGGAGTATTTTTATTACAAAACACAAAACGAGATTACCTTTGAATACATTGCTTTCAATCAATTTAATGATCATGCGTCGGATGCTCAACATCTGACCCGGTTGTGCAAAATGAATTTTCCGGTAAAAGTCAATATCATTGAATACAATACGGTTGACGGGGTCGATATGGTGAAGTCACCAAAAGAAAGACTGGATCAGTTTTCAAAGTATTTATATCATCATGGAGTACAGGTTACCGTCAGGAAATCCAGGGGTAAAGATATCGACGCTGCTTGCGGACAGTTAGCAAATAAATAAGTAACAATTTTGGCTTCTTTACAGAAATAAAAAAACCATAGTAGGTTTTTGGGCTACAATGCCTTGAAGTTACAACTGCTTTTATTCTAAAGTTTCTGAAAGATATAGACTGGTCCATCACCGGCTCTCGAATCAAAAGTTATATGACGTCCACAAAAGCGCAATCCACCGGTTACATAAGTAGTTGAATTGAAATTACTCTGATTCAGTCCATACTCAAATGCTGAAAATTGAACCATCCGGTATGAAATGGTATCAACAGGAATCTGATTTTTTGAAATGAGAAGGCTTGAATCGGAAGTAATATTTAATTTGATTTCATCTTTAGGTATCGTCAAGCCCGGATGTGGGCAGTACGAACAACCTTCGGCCACCAACTGCCAATTGCCAAGTAACCTATGTTGAGCGCTTGAAAGACTGTAGGAATCCATGCAATTATTGGCAATTGATTCGAGCATTTCATGATTTTGGGTGCATTGGCTTAAGAATATTGCTACGAAATAAAACAGCCCAACTTTTATTTTATTCGAGATCATATAGATTATAAGACATTTTATTCAACTAGATTTAAATCATTTTTCTTTTTCTCCGGTAAAAAAAATCTCCTGATTGCCATTGTTGAGATGAGCTCGAAGCATTTTTTTTTCAAATATAGAATCATATCCAAAATTGAGAAAAATACCCGTGTCAGGGTTATGATATGTCTTGGCAAGGTATTGTGCCTCCACATTTTTAAATAAATAGGAACTTGTAGTAGGGAAGTATTGAGTAAAAGTTACATCAAAAGTTTGCCGTTGCTTTGAATGAACGACAAATAATTTGGGATATTGTTTGTTAGGAATCACTGCACAACTAAAGTCAAAAAGTGTATTGGTAATAAAGGAACCCTCAATGGTATCCGGTGTATTTTCTTTACTGCAATTTGTCAGTAAAATTAAGGTGAGGAAAAAAATGAATAATATTTTCACCAGCGCTGTTTATCTATACAGACGGAGAGAGGAGAACCTGGGTTGGAAATATTATTGTGGTTCTTAATTATTTTCCTGAAAAAGTCAAGATTAATTCAGCAGACTATGCACTTCAGCAGCCAACAGACCACCTAATATCGGTCCCAACACCGGAATCCATGCGTATCCCCAGTTACTATCCCGTTTATCGGTTATTGGTAATAAAGCGTGCATGATTCGGGGGCCAAGATCCCTGGCAGGATTGATCGCATATCCTGTGGGACCTCCCAGGCACAAGCCAATTCCCAGTACGACCAGCGCCACAGGCAACGCATTTAAGGTTCCTAACTTATGCTCCGGCTCAGTCATATTGAGTACCGCAAATACAAGGACAAATGTCCCAATCGCTTCCGTAATTAAATTAAATATAGGATTGGATATCGCCGGGCTAGTGCAGAATGTACCCAGTTTTGAATTTCCATCCTGCGTAGCATTGTAATGATCACGATAGGCTAACCAGGCAAGGGTTGCTCCTGCCATAGCCCCCAATAATTGAGCCAGGATATAATTCCCTGCAGTTTCTGTTGATATTTTTCCCAGGGACCAAAATGCAATCGTTACGGCAGGATTGAGATGAGCCCCACTTCCTGCTGCCGCAACAAAGACACCTATGAATACCGCAATCGACCAACCAAAAGCTATTACAATCAATCCGGAATTATTACCATACGTGCGGGATAAACTTACATTCGCCACCACGCTAACACCCATCAATAAGATCAAGGCTGTACCAACCAATTCTGAAATAAACGGAGACATAGGATTAAAGTTTTTTTATGAGAATAAATATAGAATAATGTTTGAAAGTAAAGAAGGGATAAAAAACTCAATGGTTCTTTATCCCTTCTTTATGATTGATTAAATAAGTTTACTGAAGCTGTTTGATTCTGATATTTTTAAACCAAACAGTATGACCATGGTCTTGTAATGCCAGACGACCTTTGCTGTACGTGCCAAAACCTTTCATTGTTTTAAATTTTGACCCGGCGATCAATTTTTTCCAATTGGCATCGTTGGTATGGGTACTAACCACTTTCTCGCCATTGAGAAATAAATCAAGCGCTCCGTGATTGCTAAGAATCTCAGCGCTGTTCCATTCAAGAGCAGGTTTTACTGTTTCTTTTGCTGAAGATATTAAATCGTATAAATCACCTGCACGGTGTTTTTTGATCTTGGCATCGGGATGACATTTGTTGTCCAGCACTTGCATTTCAGGACCTGAATTCCAAACATAATGGTACATGGATGTGTCTTCGTGCACGCCAAAAATTACTCCGCTGTTACCACAGGTATCGATTTTCCAATCCAATTTTAGGTCATAGTTTTCATATTCTTCATCTGTCACGATATCGCCACCACCATGAGTCTGCCAATTCGCTTTACTTCGGGCATCGAGCATCAACGAACCTTCTGATGCTTTCCAGGCTTCGCCGGGAGCTCCTCCTCCATATTTATGCCAGCCTTTGGTCGATACGCCATCAAATAATAGTTTCCAACCATTCGCTTTTTCATCATCCGTGAGTTTGGCGAGATTGGGATCGGGTGTAGCCATCGTATCTACTTTAGCAGCAGCCATCGATTCAGGAGCTTTGGCAGCTTCTTGTTTGCCTTTACAGGCAGCTATCAATAATATAGCGGATAGCACAAGGATTAAATGAGTTTTCATTGTATAAAATATTAGATTATTTTTTGAGGTGGTGAATTTAATAAAAATATTAATGGCAGCCATGCTGGTATGACTGCCATTTTATTAAAACCTTTTTACACAGGTGAATTAGTTCATGCTTAATTCATACAAGGCACCGAACTTCCCACCTCACTTCCACCGATCACTTTGTTATTGAAACCACAGTCTTTTACAGTGACATTGTAGTACGCTTGGACAAAATTGTCATGGCTGGCAGGCGTAAAGTATCCTACAAAATTATTTGTTACGTTAGCCAATTCGATATCGATTAAATTTCCGCCTCCTGTATTGTGTTCAAGACTGTTGTTGCTTGCACCATCAATCACCATGAAACCTGTTCTCAAGTTTTTATCCGATTTATTAAACATGACCAGCCAATTACTTGTACTCGCAATGGCTGAAACTGGTTGGCCACCAATCAGCACGGGCGCATCGACTCTGCACAAAATTTGACCAAGAAAACAACTGGTAGAATGATTATTGAAATCAATTCCTAAAGAGCCTCCCGTAAAAATTCCAAAGGCACAATCCGATACCTCATTGTCCACTATCTGGTTGTGACTGCCATCTGAAAATACAATACCTACTCCAGGAAACCCTGGAATAGTTTGCCAAGCTTTATTGCCTTTTACAGTATTTCTACTTAAAATAGTATAGTCACTGGATAATCCATTTAAGGTTAATACCCAATTTTCAAACGTACAGCTCAATATATTTACATCTTTGGTATGATCTAATAAAATTGCAACGGCAGGCAAATCTTCAGAACTAGTAAATTTTAAACCTCTGATTGTACTTATACAGCCATTTGGTTTGATATGAATGCCGGGAGCTATCTTTAAATCCTGCGGGAATCCAACACCTGAAAATTCCAGCGTAGCGCCATAGCCTTCGATATAAACTGTCTTGTTTATTACGACCGTTCCTTGTTGCTTGTGGATACCTGGATCCAGAACAATCACATCACCATTGCCGGCAGAAGCGATTGCACCGGTTAAAGCATTGGAGGAGCCAGCAGCGATGTGTATTTCATTTCTTCTGGCGGTAAGGCCTCTCTCGTTGGGATTAATAAGAAACCTTTCTGTAAACTCGATGGCTTCGGGTTTAAATTTAGCCAGCATCTCAGAAGGAAGATATTTTGTAATGCCATCTGAAGGTTTCCAATGTACGATTTCATCTGTGTGTAAAATCTCTTTTTGTACAGAATCATGTGTACAGGAGTGATGTAGTATCAGGCTTAATGCTAATACACTCAATTTAAATGGTTTCATTTTTTATTTAAATATTTTTGGTTTAAGAATTCTCCAAATTATGAAGGCACTCCGATACTTTTCGGGATAAATGATATCTGGTCATTTGGGCAGATAGTTGGTCGTTTTTGGATGATTACTCGTATTTAATAATTTCCCCATTATCTGAACTTCGTCAGAAATCAAAAGCATAAATTTGCACCTTACCTCATAGTATCTGTAATATGAAAATAGATCAATATGCTCTGAATGCAGAAGAAAGGAAAATATTTAATGAGAGACAAAAGGCATTAATAGACCAGTTTACTCATCAGTTTCCAGATCCAATGGCTGCCAAAACAGTGGTCATTGTTCCCAGTTTGTCACTGGATCCGGAGATTTTGTCAAAGATTTCCGGGCATATTCATTATGAAGAGAGATTGCTTTGTCTGTTGCTGTTGCTGCGAATGCCCCGTACACGGGTGATCTACGTCAGCAGCACTCCGATCGAAGAGGTGATCATCGATTATTATCTTCATTTAATACCAGGGGTAACTGCGATGCATGCCCTCAAGAGGTTGACTTTATTAGCCTGCTATGATTCATCCAATATACCGTTGACTGCTAAATTACTTGCCAAACCACGATTGTTGGAACATATAAAAAGTCTAATTCCCTCAGATCATGTAGTCCATTTATCTACATTCAATGTGACAGCATTGGAAGAAAGATTGGCTATGACCCTGGAAATGCCTTTATATGGATGCCCTTCACCATTGACTTATTGGGGATCTAAAACGGGCAGCCGCGAAATATTTAAAAAAGCCGGACTGATGGTGCCGCCCGGTCATGAAAATTTGTACTCCACAAAAGATATATTAGACGCCCTGCAAGATCTGAAAAAGCAAATGCCTGCTATTAAAAGAGCCGTCATTAAACTCAATGAAGGCTTTTCCGGAGATGGAAATGCGATCTATCATTATACGGACATCATCGATGAAATTAGTTTAAAACAAAATCTAAAAATCGTTGCAGGAGAACTCACGTATGATCTTTTCATGAATAAAATGAAAGAAATGGGTGGGATTGCAGAAGCCTTCGTCGAAGGTGAAATCAAACGATCCCCGTCGGTACAGGTGCTGATCAATCCTCTCAAACAAATCGATGTAGTATCCACGCACGATCAAATTCTGGGAGGCGAATCCGGCCAGGTCTATCTGGGAGCGAGTTTCCCGGCCGATGCCGAATATCGGGTCGAAATCGGGACACAAGGTTATCGCCTGGCGAAAGAAATGGCTGAACTTGGCGTGTTGGGAAGATTTGGAGTAGACTTTGTTTCGGTGAAAGAAAACGACCAATGGAAACATTATGCGATCGAAATCAATCTTCGGAAAGGAGGCACGACTCATCCATATCTGATGTTGCAATTATTGACAGATGGTCGCTACGAATATCAAACGGGACATTATATCATGCCCAACGGTCAGACGCGATATTATGTTGCAACGGATGCCCTGGTATTTGACAATTTTAAAAAGCTGACTCCTGAAGATCTCATTGATGTAGCTATTTGTAATAATATTCATTTCGACAGTACCACCGAAGAAGGTACTATGTTTCATCTAATCGGTGCCATTGCCCAACATGGAAAACTGGGTATATTATCAATCGGAGTCACCCCAAAGAGGGCAGAAGAAATCTATCAAAAGACGATAGATTTGCTTCAAAAAGAGAACTTAAAATTAAATTATATTCTAAACACCCATCATCATAGCGATCATACAGGCGGAAACCTTGAGTTAATCGAGAAAACTAAAT
>CALMKY010000441.1 GCA_937867195.1 uncultured Saprospiraceae bacterium
GTTTATAATACCTATGCATAGTATTTTTATTGGATTAGAGTGTATAGGATAGTCCCAGAGTGATAATGACGGGTGGACCTGCGATCCAATCCGATCCGGCGAGTTTCAGCCCTTTCAATACCGGCGATACTTCCAAAGACCCGAAAAGTCGTTTAGACCATGGCATGCTATATCCGACTGAGATGGTATTCCAGACCGCTTTCATAATTTCACCTTCATCTTCTGATTTGTTTTCTGTTTTCGTATTTACGGAATTTGTTTTTTTCAGTCCTAGTAGTGCATCTACGCAAGATGCCCCAACAGCTCCCATTCCAAACCATATCCTATGACCGGATTCTAACTTTTTCTCGAAGGATAAACTGGGCCATGCAAGCACCCAGGGATCACCTCCAAGGTTTTTTGCATGAGGATAATAAAGTAGGGGGGCTTTGAAGAGAATGGCTGTGGTAGGGCTTGGATGAGCCACCAATGCTTTGATCTTGAGTCCGTATCCCAAAACGATCGGAGTGTATCCATAAAGCAATCCGACCGAAAAGCGGTCACTAACCCCGTAAGAGAATTCACCGATACCGATATACGGAATGCCGGTATTCAAAGAGATGAGGGATCGGCCCCGTCGTGGCTTTAAGTAATCATCACCGTAATGAGAGGATGGTTGACTAATTGCCTGAATATTCGATATAATTACCAATATGGCAAATGCCGGCCAATGCCCTTGCAGGCATACGTTTTTTAAAATTTTAAATAATGTTTTCATGATTTTGTTTTTATTTCAAATCTACGTTTGACCATTGCGCGGGCGAATGGACTTGTGTTTCATATCCCTTCACTTATTTGCCATGCATCAAAAAAATATAGCATAGGTGTCACATGAAAGTCTGTACTACACCTTTAAAGCGCACGCATTCAATGGATTGGATGTTCCTTCCTGAAAAGTTGAAAAAAATTAATTCTAATTTTTTTGATCAGAAGAAAGCGATAAAATGAAAGCGGAATAAATAAAAAGAATGGCCAGGGTAGCCGTTGTAAACTAATTTATTATTTATTTTCGATTCTGAAATTACTTGGAGTCATGTTAAATTCTTCGCTAAAGACCCTGGTAAAATAATTGGGATCACCAAATCCAACTGAAAATGCAATTTGGGAAATGTTTAAATCAGATTCTTTTAATAATCGTTTTGCTTTTTGAAGTCTTTTTGACCTTAAATAGATAGAGGCGGACATACCGGTCAGTGCGGTAATTTTACGATGTAATTGGGTCCGGCTCATTTGCATGGCCCGACACATATGCAGTATTCCAAAGTCTTCATCCTCCATTTTCTCTACAATGATTTCATTTAATTTTACCAGGAAAGGATCTTCTTTTGGTTTGGATGCTTCATTCAAATTTGTGGACTGTTGAAGGACTTTTTTGTAATGTTCTTGCAACGCATTTCTCTGATTTAATAAATTCGTTAGAAGTGCTTTTAATTCTATTTCATCAAAAGGCTTCGACACATAAGCATCCGCCCCAGCGCGGAGTCCTGAAATACGGGAAGCAGCATCGGATTTAGCCGTGAGCAATACGACCGGAATATGATCGGTACGTTCATCTGATTTTAAGATTTCACAAAGCTCATATCCATCTTTGCCAGGCATCAAAATATCTGACAGGATAATGTCAGGAATAAGATCTTGTGCAATTTGAAGTCCATCGGCACCGGTATACGCCGACTCAATATCATAATCGGTATCCAATAGGGAAGTTAAATAATAAACGATATCCTTATTGTCATCGATAATTAAGAGTAACGGTTTGTCGGATTTGCGCGGGTCAGACGATAACGTAGCAGTCCTTTCCAAATCAGAAGATTTACTCATAGAAAGGAGGCTTTCATTTTGTAAGTAATTTTCATCCTGTTCCAATTCAAAATTTTCTTGTTGAGATGAAGAAAATGTTGAACGGATGGGTAGTAAAATTCTGAAAGATGTACCTTCATCCAATTTGCTTTCTACCGTAATGGTACCGTCCAGTACCTGCACCAATTCCTTGACAAGGGCCAATCCCAAGCCTGATCCCTGCTCCTTTTTTGTAGAACCGGCTACCTGAAAAAACCGGTCAAACAAATTAGAAATTTCATCTTGCGGAATTCCTTCACCCGTATCTTTTACTTCCAAATAGATCTGGGATGCAGGATAGGAATCAATCCGCTTGACGACAAAGGATATTTTTCCACCAGCAGGAGTAAATTTGATGGCATTGGAAATCAGATTGGAAATAATCTGTTGCAATTTATGCCGATCATAGTCCATCTCGATATGATCCAGTTCAGTCAAAAATTGTAAATAAATCTTCTTTGAATCTGCAAAGCTTTCAAAGGATTGAATTGTATAGCGAAGGAATGGAATGATATCTCCATGGATATACTTCATACCCATTTTACCGGATTCTATTTTGGCCAAATCCAAAATAGTATTGACCAGGTTCAACAACTTGTTTGTATTTGATTTGATAAGGAAGATAGCATTTTGTAAGATGGATGAACCCGGCAGGTAATTTTTTGATTCGATTTGTTGAGCCATACCTTGAATGACGGTAAGTGGCGTTCTGAATTCGTGGGTGATATTGGCATACAATTGATTTTTCAGCTCCTGATTTTCTTTCAGGCGGATGGCCATCTGTTCTTCCTCTTTGAGTATTTTCATACGATACGCCATACCGAAGAAAAAAAAGCTTACATTTCCTAAGACGATCCACTTTGAAAAATTGACCGGTACACTGATGCCTAAGGTAATGCAGATCCCATCCACCAGCACGCCGCCAATTAAAAACAAGGTCGCGATTAAAATAAAGTATGATTTTCTGTCTCTGATTTGATAAAACTGGAACAACAAAATGGTCAGGATTACATACTGAGTCGTACTGACCAAAGCGATGGCTGTATCCGTAATCCGTTCGTTATGAGTAAAAACATAAAACAGGATGATGCCGATACCGAATAGGCTATTGATTCCAATCAAGCGACGGAGGATGATCGTCCAGTGAGGGAATACGGAATCTACATTTATAAATTTACTGACAAATAATAAATAGGAAATATTTAAAATGATCAGAGATCCGAAATTAATTGGTTCCAGCCAAAGAGGATGGTTCCGCAAAACCGGGAAATCACAGATCAAGTCCATAATATCGATCATGAATATTAATACACTGATCACGAAGATGAATTGATAAAAAAAGGCAATATCTCGGGTGGTGATGTGAAATATAAGATTGAAGGCGATCAGGGATAATAAAAAGCCGATAAACAACCCGTCCAGGAGTCTTTCCCAACTGTAGAATTTAGATTTAGTGTAATCTTCGGCGGATAATGCCACTTGTATCCTGGGTGCATAACCATTTGTATTTTTTATTCGGAAGTATAATTGAATCAATTCATTTGGTTTCAGGTTGATATGGATACGTTCCTGCCGGTTTCCAAATTGCAATTGCTTTTTGCTGGCTGGTACAGATCTGCCGGTTTGTTGAGTCATTAACAAACTGTCTTGTTCATTTACTAAATACACTTCTATCTCATTGATAATACCTAGGTGCAAGACCCAATTCTCGAGTTCTTGGCCGGTTTCATTTTTTATTCTTAAGCCCATCCAATAAGCCGTTGCGGTATTTAATTTGAAATCCTGGTCGAAAGGACTGAATGGATAAGCATTTTTTGAATGAATCAGGTCCCGGATGTCTATTCTTTGGGCCGGCTCTTTAAACAATCCTATATATTGATCCAACCGATGGATCGAATCGTTCTTTGTTTTTATAATATAAAGAGGTACTGAATTTGAATTTTGAACAAGATGATTCAGATTGGTGTCGGTCTGTGCAAAGTCCGGCGGAGATCCATATCCATACACAAGAATTGAATTAAATAGGAAGAAAGAGCCTATGATCAATAACAATACCTTGTTAAATGGATGCATAGTTGGTTTAAGGATTTGATCCTTCGAATATAATCTTTTCAAAATAAAAATCAGACTAATAAATAAAAATGTGGGATAAGGAAAATACAAGCAAAATTCATTTTGCTTGCAACGCATATCTTAATGGAATACAAATAAATAAACCGCATTCAGATTGGAAGTGAAACATATATGCTATAATTTTTAAATGCATCGATACAAAAGTCCTGATTTCTGAATCCTGGCTCCAGAGGATGGGAATATCGGGCATCTATTTTTGATGTAATGAATTATTTATTTAATCAAATCTTAAATCATGCATCATGAAAAGTTCTTTTGATTTTTATTTAGGAATAAAAATGTTCACACTCGATAGACTCTCTGTGCCGGGATTAAAATTTTTTAAAACCGTCAGGTTAGTTTTGCTGATGGTACTTTCTATGAACGCCATCACTTCATATTCTCAATTCAGTGACCGACCTTGTATAATTCAATTGATTAATGGAAAAAACATCAAATCAAAGCAATCTATTGCCCGATTTTTAGATGACAGTGTTGTGACCAACGTAAGATTCAATGACACTTTACTGTTTTCTGAATTAGCGATTTCAATTAGTCAAATCTCATCAATCACTTTGAGTTCAAAAAGAAGTGTAAGTATTGGCGTCTTAAAGGGATTCGTCAAAAGTACTTCGGCTAATATTTTACTCGATATTTTAGGGGAACTGGCTTTTCAAAATGCCCCATTTTTTTCACCTTCCCATGTTATACTCCCGCTGGCCAAGGTTACAATACCCATTTCATCAGTTTTAGGTGGAATACTTAAAGGAAGGCAGCATAAAAAATTTCGAATCAATGGCAGCCGGGAAATCTATCAAAGCCAAATTGAAAACATGAAATCTTTTTTAATTCAATAGATACAATTGGAACGGGTAATTAAAAGTTTAAAATCACCTAGTTTATCTGACAGCAATCAGGTAAAAGAACTAACAAAAATCAGGTAGCATATTCCGCAACATTTTTGAACTTTATTTTTTGAGATGGCCTTAATTAAAATTAAAACTTCATCAAACCTTAAATAAATTATCATGAAAACTAACAATCTTCTCTTTGGATTCGAATCATTCAATATTATAAAAATTTTCAGAGTTTCCATTTTCCAGTTGTTTGTCGGTGCAGTTAAATCTGACAAAATCCTCTTACTCTTCACCACTGTACTTTTTACGAATCTAATCGAAGCGCAGAATCCAACCTTTCAATGTAATATCGAACTACAAAACGGAAAAAGCATAAAGTCTAACCAATGGGTCAAACAATTTCTTCATGATAGTATTCTGATTGCTACAAAACTGGCAGATACCAAAATATATGTCGACATGATGTTCCCAGCTAAATCAATTAAGAGCATTACTTTACAATCTAAGCCAAAATCCGGGCCCGGAGTGCTTCGTGGTTTCATAGTTGGGGCCATTATAGGTACCACCTTGGGCATCCTGGTATCTACTAAAGGGGCTCCCTCGTCATGCAATGGTAACTGGTGTTTTAATTTTGATCTGACCCCATCCCGCGGTCAATCGATTGTCTTCGCTTACTTGATTACAATCCCGGTTTCAACTTTGGTAGGCGGGATATTGGGAGGAAGAAAGCATAGGACTTTTAATATAAATGGGGATATAAATGCCTATAATGTTCAGGTCGAACAGATGAAATCAACCATTATGAATTGAAATCGGTCAGTATTAATAAAAAAACTATGGTCAGTTTATATTATATCCTATGATTGTATTAATAATCCTCACTTAAAATACTTCTCCCACACCATCATCTTATCTAAAGTAGGCAATTCTGTAGAACGGATATTATCATCACCAATGACCATGACCTGATGATTGCGCTGATCGTATACTTTCCATTGAGGCAGATCTTTTCCGTTGGGACTTCCTGTTTTACAAAAATTGGCCCAATAAGATGACATGACATCCGCTATGTGGCGATCAACCTCCGTCCAGGGACGATCAAAAGTCTGCAGGTTATTATAGGCATAAACGATTTCGCCCGAATGGAAAGCACCATATTCGGTTGCTTTGGAATAGGCAGGTATATGACGGTTAAAATTATACATAAAGAGGGATGCCGGATTCAGGGATGATTGAATATTAGCCCAGGCATACATCTGAGAACCAAAAGTTTCATCCCGCCCCATATCAAACTGAGCCTGATCGGTAGGTTGATTCATATCGATATGATATGCTCTCCGGATGTCCATAGCGAGGACACCAAATTTTTTATTCAATTGCTCCTGAAACATTTGATCTTCTACAGCACGGTTGGCGACTTTATCGTCACCATTCCAGCCTATCAATGCAGGCACCGGTTTTATTTTTTTCAAAGTATACATACTGGACACTTTATCGGGCAATACATATCCATCGATAATAGGTGCGCTGACCCCCCCCAGGCTTTTTTGAATTTCCTCGGAAGTTTTTGCACGCAGATCCTTGATCGAATTGCATTTCATACTGCCAGCATAGTCGGCCCCGATTTTCTCTGCATCTTTTAACGACATATTTGTACGCAGAGGATTGTCGTGCATCATAGCACCGCTTTCGGCAATGGCTTTATGAAACAATCCTTTTGCCAGTGGGCACGCAGTCAAGGCATTCACTGCAAACGAACCAGCCGATTGTCCGGCGATGGTCACATTATTGGGATCACCTCCGAAAGATGCAATATTCTTCCTGATCCATTTCAAAGCAGCGATCATATCCAAAAGTGCATAATTACCCGATGTCTTGGATGTGCTTTCAGCTGATAATTCAGGATGCGACAGGAAACCGAAGATACCTACCCGGTAGTTAATACTTACGAATACTACTCCTTTCTTCGATATATTTTCACCATCATAGATAGGACATCCTGCTCCACCCGATCTGAATCCTCCACCATAGATATACATCAGCACCGGTCTTTTTTCATTCCATGATTTTGCTCCGGACCATACATTCAGGTATAAGCAATCTTCGCTGATCGGAGTTTCGGGTATTAAAAACTCTTTTGACCAGAACATAAAAGGCACCGGAGTGGATTGCATGGGACTGGGTCCAAAGGCGAGACAATCTTTAATTCCCGTCCATTTTTTTGCAGGTTGAGGTGCTTTCCATCTCAGATCACCGATGGGTGGCGAGGCAAAGGGAATGCCTTTGAAAACGTGGACGCCACTGCCAGTCGTCATGCCTTTTACCAGTCCATCTTTTGTCTTGACGACAGGTTGTGCTGTTAATACCGGGAAGGAAAATGCAAATAAGAGTAAATAGAATATTGATTTTGAATAAAATTTCATCTGAAATAAGATTAATACTTTCGAAATATAAACATGTTTTAATCATGTTTGTATATTCACACATCAAAATAAATATTTGTTATCATGAGCAATCGTCGCGCGTTTATTCAAAAATTATCCGGATCTTTATTGGCATTACCATTGGCTTCTACTCTGGATGCAGAGAAAATAATACTGAATCTGAATAAAGAGGTCTATGAAGGACCTGTACTGAAAGTAGCGATCCTCGGCCTGGGTAGTTACGGTACGCGTGTAGCCGATGCGATGCAGGCCTGTACTAAAGCTAAACTGGTGGGAGCGATCAGTGGTACTCCATCTAAACTCACTACCTGGCAAACAAAATACAATATCCAGCCAAAAAATTGCTACAGCTATGATACGATGGATCAGATTAAAAGCAATCCTGATATCGATGCAGTCTATGTCATTACTCCTAATTCTTTGCACAAACCATTTAGTATTCGCGTAGCCAATGCCGGTAAACATGTGATCTGTGAAAAGCCAATGGCACTCAATGCCAAAGAAGCTAAAGACATGATCGATGCCTGTAATCAAAACAAAGTAAAACTACTGATAGGCTATCGAATGCACTTTGAGCCTAAAACACTTGAAATTGTACGCATCAGTCGTTCAGGTGAAGCTGGTAAACCATTGTTCTTTCAAGGGCTTTGCGGATTCAGAATCGGTGATCCCACTCAATGGCGTCTCAATGCAAAGCTCGCCGGAGGTGGATCCATGATGGATATTGGTATCTATGCCATCAATGGTGCGCGCTATATGCTGGGAGAAGAGCCCACCTGGGTTACAGCCCAGGAAACCAAGACCGATAAAATAAAGTTTAAAGATGGAGTAGACGAAACCATTACCTTCCAAATGAGCTTCCCATCCGGGGCTACAGCCTCTTGCTTATCTACCTATAATATGAATGGACTTGATAAGTTTTACCTCAATATGGAAAAAGGATTTGCAGAGATGCAACCTTCCACCGGTTATGGGCCTATCAAAGCACGCACTAACAAAGGTGAATTGGACTTTACCCATATCACCCATCAGACTGTACAGATGGATGAAATGGCCGATATCATCCTCAATGGTAAGAAGCCGATCTTGCCGGTCGATGGCGAAGAAGGCTGGAAAGATATGAAGATCGTCGACGCTATTTATAAAGCAGTCAAAACGGGGAGAAAGGAAATGATTTAATCTCCACCAGAACTGACGTACTTGCATTCTCAGTGGTATACTTTCTGGCCATTTAAAAGGTATCTAATTTCTTTTAATGAATTGAAATTAATACCTGATTAAACATTAATCCACAAGCATCTTTACTGTACTCATCCATTTGCTACCTTCTAATTTTATCAGATAAACTCCCGGATGGTAAG
>CALMKY010000442.1 GCA_937867195.1 uncultured Saprospiraceae bacterium
GTTTACCATTCCGGATCTTCCATCCGGTAAACAACTCATCATACAATACAAAGCGGTTGTAAATGGCTCTTTAAATCCCGTAACGACCAGTTCGATTCAGGATCAGATTAATATGACAAGTAATCAGGGTAGTCTTTCCAGTGATGACCCTGGTACCAATGCAGTTAATGATCCTACCGCCTTGGCAGCGAGTATGTTTGATTGTATGGTTTTTGGAAAAACAATTTATGTGGATAGTGCTGCAACCAGTGGTCTGAATAATGGATTATCATGGACGAATGCCTTTACTGACTTACAGTTTGCGTTGGAAGCAGCCAGGCAATGCAATGCCATTGATACGATCAAAGTAGCTCAGGGTACATATTATCCCGGAGCGACCCGTGACGATAATTTTATAATTCCAGATTCTTTAAAAATATTGGGTAGTTATGGCGGCATAACTGCCGGGAGTGATTCTTCCAAAAGGAATTTAGAATGTTATAAATCTATTCTGAGTGGTGATATAGATAAAAATGATACATTGGATGCTAAGAATACCCCTAATTTAATCAAAACAACCGATGTAAGCAACCAAACCTTAGTAGATGGTTTTGTCATCACAATGGGATATGCAGATGGTTTTGGTCCGAATGTCGGAGGCGGTTGGGCAAATCTTGGCCTTTCTAAATTTTCGAACCCAACCATTCAGAATTGTGTTTTTATCAAAAATCATGCTAATACAGGCGGTGGAGCTATGTACAACTTTGGAAAATGCATTCCTGTCATCACCAATTGTATTTTTGCAAATAATGATGTAAGAGTAGATGGTGGTGCCATGTATAATTATGGAGAAAATGGAGGGAATAACAGTTCTCCACAAATATTTAATTGCACTTTTGTAAACAACCATGCTGGCGATCGGGGTGGAGCGCTAAATAATGCCGGCGGTGGTGGAGCCAGTAACCCTACATTAATCAATTGTATATTTTGGAATAATACAGCTCCAAATGGGAATGTCTTTTATACTTTTGCGAGTTTTACAACTGTCTCAAACAGCATTGTTCAGGGAAATTCTACCAATTTGCAAGATGCATCCATTTCATCCGTGAATGGTGGCGGTGGAGTCAACGGGACGAACAATAAGTTTCAGGTTAATGGTGTAGATCCATTATTTAAAAATGCAGTTTCAGATAATTATCATTTATTACAAGCTTCGCCTGCCCGAGATATGGGCGACAATTCTGTCAATTCTTTGCCAAATGATTTATCAGGTAGCCTGCGAATCCTTAATAATATCATCGACATAGGACCTTATGAATTTCAAGATATAGTTTGTGGTTCCTATTCTAAGGTGGTATATGTAGATTCATCAGCGGCAGGTGCAAATAATGGTACTTCATGGGCAGATGCGTTTACAAATTTACAAGATGGCTTAGCGGCAGTAAAATGCGGAATCGATACCATTAAGGTAGCACAGGGTACCTATTATCCAAGCGATACCCAGTTTGTAATAGATCCTTGTTCTGGTAATATTATAGATACGATCTTACCTGACCGTACAGCATCTTTCGATATACCGGATTCCGTAGTCATGCTCGGTGGTTATCTTTCAGGGGGATCCACCGTTGCAAATCCATCATGCAATAAAACCATTTTAAGCGGTGAAATCCAACAGGATGGTCTGGATACAAACAATAGTTATCATGTGGTGACTACTTATGGAGTCAGCGCCGCAACGGTTGTGGATGGATTCTGCATCAGTGGAGGTTATGCAGTATATGATTTTACTCAGGGTGGCTTACCCACATTCAGAAATATAGGTGCAGGATGGCTTAACTACGGAGTAATAGATCCGGGATTCCCATTACCTATACCTGTATCAGATTCATCCAATCCTACCATACGCAATTGTGTATTTAATAATAATAATGCATTGGTTGGTGCCGGACTTGCCAATTTTGGAATGTTCGGAGTTGCTTCTCCGATCGTGGATCATTGTGTCTTTACAGTGGATAGCGCGATTTTGGCTGGCGCGATGATCAATATTGGAATAGATGGGGAAAGTAGTCCTCAGATTATCAATAATAAGATACAAGGTAATACGGCTTTTGCTGCAGGTGGAATGCTGAACATTGGAGGATCTATTGCGGATATATTTCAAGGTATTGCTCCTCAGAAAAATTCACTGGAATCGAGGAGCAGCGGTCAGGATCCGACTCATATGATGGAGGCATTAAACAAATCAGGAATGATGAGTTTGTTCCATACGGTGGGAAATGCCATGCAGACCAGCCGTCAAAACTTTGGTCAAATACTATATGGTGTTTCATCACCCAATATTGTCAATACGCTGGTCAGTGGGAACGCTGCACTGGCGGGTGCTGGTATAATCAATTTCGTGCTTTCATTGGGTATCAATAATGTCTCCGGAGAAAGCTCTCCTCATATTATTAATTGCGATATCGTTTCAAATACTGCGGCAGTTGGAAGTGCAGTTATTAACGGGAGCATTTATACGGATTTAAATTCAATTTTGAATGATGAAGGAGGTATCCTACACCCCTGCATTGTGAATACTATAATCTGGAACAACCTGGATCAGGAAGGATCCGTGGTCTTTAATTTCTTTGATGGCACAGATGATACTGTTAAGATGCATCATGATATTTCCGATGTTGATATATTTAATTATCCATTTACAGATACTACATTAGGAGGCAATAAATTAAATGCTGACCCGATGTTTGTGAATGATCCTGGAGGAATCAGTGCGCCCTTTGTAGGAGGTAATTATAGCTTAGGCAATGGATCCTTAGCTGTGGATATGGGAGACAGCTCGAGCATCATCCAGGCTTTGACAGGATTTTCGTTTGTGGATCTGAAGGATAAGAAAAGAATATCGTTTGCCACGGTTGATATCGGAGCCTATGAAAGCATACTTAAATGTAATACAGATACATTGTATGTAAATGCCAACGGGACTGTACCTTCATTGCCACTGGATAGTATCATCGATACACCGATAGATCCTAAATGCCAGTTACTGGTGAATGGAGTCGTGACGACAACAGACATACCTTTTGATTGTAGTAAACTGGGGGCAAATGATTTAAAAATCGATGTAATTGTACCGGGATGCACGATTGCGGACACATTAATTAGTTGTCATAAGATCATCTATGTATTAGATACGTTCCCTAAACACTTCACCGCTTACGATCAATTGAATGTATCGTTGGATCAGAGTTGTATGAAAGTATTGACGGTCTACGATTTAT
>CALMKY010000443.1 GCA_937867195.1 uncultured Saprospiraceae bacterium
TATGACGACTGCAAGAGTTTATGGAGCAGAAGCAATGTGGCTCAATCCTGCGGGTATTTCCCAACATCTAAACCGATCGGAACTAGCGTTTGGTCAGATGCAATATCTCAAAGGATCGGATATCTCCGTTAGCTCACTTGGATTTGTTCAAAAAATGGGAAAAAGCGGTGCCCTGGGTATTACTCTTACTTCATTGAATCTTGGAGAAATCAGGGTAACGACTACCGGCTTACCGGAAGGTACAGGTGCAACGTACAAGCCTTCTTTTTTGAATTTAGGCCTGTCCTATGCTTATACCTTTGATAATAAAGTATCGGTAGGAATATTAGTAAGAGGGGTATCAGAATCCACCACCGACCTAAGTGCGTTTGGTCTGGCTTTTGATGCGGGAGTCCAATATGTGAACGGACCCGATGACAATTTTAAGTTCGGCATTTCATTGCGAAACATAGGATCACCTATGAGATTTGGAGGGGAAGGCCTATCATTCCAAAGTACCAATCCCGGAAAGGATTTCCCATACAACCTTACCTACGATCAGCGATCTGCGAGTTTTGAATTACCTTCCATGTTAAATATTGGTGCATCCTATGATCTCCATCTCGATCACAAAAATGTGTTGTCGGTCGTTGCCAATTTCACGGCCAATTCATTTTCTACTGATGAACTAGGCGGTGGCTTGGAATATGCATTTAATAAGCAATTCTTTTTACGAGGAGGTTATAAATATCAGCTGGGAGGCGCGTTGGATAAAAACGTATATACGGGTTTAGCAGCCGGGTTCGGCGTAGAAATTCCCTTTAATAAAGACAGTGACTCAAAACTCGGTATCGATTACGGATACCGTGCATCCAATCCGTGGCAAGGCTCTCATAATCTGAGCATCAAGATTTCTCTTTGATACCATATTTCGAATGATCTTTGTAAAATTAATTTTCTACATTTGATTTCATTAAGTAATTCGGCCCAATGCAGGAAGAAAACAAGACAGGCAATAGCCCTTCATTTTCTAGAGAATTAAGTTTACTGGACAGTACGATGATCGTGATCGGATCCATGATAGGGTCCGGTATTTTTATTGTCTCCGCAGATGTGTTACGGTTTTTGGGAGGTTCAGCCTGGTTATTACTTGTTTGGATCGTAACAGGCATCGTCACCCTGATCGGTGCTTTAAGTTATGGTGAATTGGCCGGAATGATGCCCAAGGTGGGTGGACAATTTATTTATCTGAAAGAATCCTACAATTCACTCATCGCTTTTTTATTTGGCTGGTGTACATTTTTAGTTATTCAGACGGGTACCATAGCTGCGGTCGCTGTAGCTTTCGCAAGATATACCGGGGTTTTAATTCCGTTTTTCAATGAATCCAACGTATTATTACACATTGGCCCTTTGCAGATATCCTCTACCCAGTTACTTGCGGTATTGAGTATTGTGATGCTGACCTGGATCAATTTGAGAGGTATCAAAGAAGCAAAGATTGTTCAATTGGTGCTGACGTTGGTGAAAGCACTGGCGTTGGCTGGTCTTATCATCACCGGAATTTTAGTTTCATTAAAATGGAATACCCTATCGGCCAACATGGTCGATGCCTGGAAAGCATTTACCACAGAAAACCTCAATGGATCTTTAATGACCCATTCGATCCAGGGGATTAGTCTATTGTCTGCATTTGGATTGTCATTGGTAGGTCCATTATTTTCTAGTTCTTCCTGGAATAATATTACTTATACA
>CALMKY010000444.1 GCA_937867195.1 uncultured Saprospiraceae bacterium
CTCAGGTCTTCGCTCCAAAGGCCGGAGATGATCACAATACCCACTAAGATGATTAAGCCGGTAAACATCTTACGATAAACCCGGAAGGTAAGCAGCCATCTCTCACGATGAAAGCTAAAAAGTGCTATCCCGATAATTCCGATAGATATTAAAGCCCTGCTAAAGAACAAACCTATAACCAATGCAAATACACTGATCCACATGCCGGTTTTTTTCTTTTCTTCAATATTCTTGATCGAGTAGTTCATTATTTAATGATTCTCCAATTTCTGAATTCAAACAACCTGTTGCCGGTCGCTGCTTCAATCCAATTCAGGAATTTATGTTTAAAACTCAATTTTAATTTGCTTTTATCATAATCAAACTGGAATTCAAAATTATATATTAATTCCTTCATGACAGAGGGATGTGTACCGGTAAATGGCCTGACCAGTTCTTCGGAAGTAAACCCTGCAAATTGCTGAGCACCCCGCACATAGGGATCATTGGGATTGGCAGACCAATATTGACTTGCTTCGATTAGTTTGTTTTTCATTTGATCCGGCCATTTTACCCATCCATAGTGGTAGACAGGAGCTCCTATTTTTACCACATTCAATCTTTTTCCGTTCTTTCTGAATCCCTGCGCGTCTTTGTAAGATCGGATGCCTTTATCATTGCGAATGAACCTCACTTCGTAGCGATACCATTTCCTGCCATAGGCCGTATGCTGATAATCTCCGTAAAAATGTAGATAAGGTGACAAGAATCCATCAATGGATGTATCGGAAAAATAATTCTCTGCTGATTTTCGGAAAATAGGAATATCCTTTTCATGAATCAATTCATCTGCCTGTAAATACAATATCCAGTCAGCATCATCGCCAATGAATTCCAATCCTTTATTGGTTTCATCGGCAAGTATGGATCCGCCTTTAATATTGCTTGTGTCCCAGACTGTATCGATAATTTTTATTTTGGGATCCTGTATGGATAACAAGACATCCCGGGTATTATCCTGGCTGTTACCGATGCAGACAATCATTTCGTCAACCAGCGGCAAAGCTGACAAGATCGATTCTTTAAACGGGTAATTGTTTTTTACGCCATTCCTTAGAATCGTCAATCCTGTAATTTTCATTTAATTGTTCTATAGCGATCGATTAGCCCTTGGTGTAATTTACTTTGGAATTGGTATTATAAAAAAAGAAGCTCCAGATATCGGCTTTTT